>DATCLA010000132.1:0-4098 GCA_036564195.1 Bacillota bacterium | reverse complement strand
ATATTAATATATTTAATATATTAAGAGTAAAGGCCATTGCTTAATGAAGTAATGGCTTTTTTGTGGGATGGCTAATATCGGGCTACTGAAAGACCGGGGTTGATTGGGCACTCACTCCTATAACATATAATCCAACTTTTTTTGAGGGAGACCAGTTAGCTAAGGACAATTATGAATTTTTGGAATAAGGTTTTACCACTATCCAACCTCATTACAATAAAAGAGGCAGTCACCTATTATTACCCTTGCCAAAAAATAACCCGAATGTTAGAAGACCTGGGTTACAAAATAATTTCTAACTACTGCCGTGATTACCTAAGGACGGAGCAGCAAATTATTAGCGATATCATGAGTATTGCACAAAAAATCGGTAACCAGGAATAACTAAATATTATCGAAGCAATTGATTTAGTAAAACCGCAGGATATTCCCGGCTTCTTCAAGAATTATAAAAGAATTATGAAGACGGAAATCATTTAATTTAAGGAATTGCAGAATCATGATTTAAGCTTTGGCTCACAATATATTATTAAGGTAATTATGCAATTCCCCCAATTGACGGAGTTTATAATGGCAGATCACTATTATACTTTAAGCCCAACCTCAAGTCATCAAGCGATCGTGTTTGAGGTCAAACTGCGGGGAGTTTGGCTGAAGTTACATTCGGATGCAGGAGTCTTCTCCAAATGCCGGCTCGACAACGGGACTAAACTACTGGTGGAAGCCTTGCGGCTCTCTCCGGAGTGGCGCAAAATCCTCGACTTAGGGTGCGGTTACGGGCCGATCGGGTTGACTATTGCCAAACTGTTACCTCAAGCCACTGTGTACTTGAGTGATATCAATGAGCGGGCTGTGGCTTTAGCAAAACTGAACGCGAAAATTAATCAGATTAAGAATGTGGAGATTAAGGCAGGTGACGGTTTTGCCCCGTTTGCCAACGAACGGTTCGACCTGATTGTGACCAATCCGCCGATCCGTGCCGGCAAAGCGGTGATTTACGCGATGATTGACGCCGGGGCAGACCGGTTGAATGTTTCCGGTTGGTTCGTGGCAGTGGTGGCCACCAAACAAGGGGCAAAAAGTTATGAACGGAAAATGGCTGAGGTCTTTGGCAACGTGACCGAGTTGGAAAAGGGTGGCGGTTACCGGGTGATTGCCAGCCAAAGACTTTAAACAAACGGGTTTCACTTTCAAGCTGACTTGGAAAATTGGAAAAGATGTTGTTTAAAAGCTCCCGGATTGACCCAGACTAAGACCAAGAAGGTTCGACTAAGGAGTGAGGTCATGAGTGAAGCCCCATTAAAAATCCTGTTCTTAGCTGCGGAGGTCGTCCCGTTTGCTAAGACAGGAGGTTTGGCTGATGTGGCAGGCGCCTTACCGAAAGTTTTAAAAGAATGGGACCATGATATTCGGGTGGCGATGCCGGGCTATTGTTTTATTGACCGGACTAAATTTAACTTAAGTCAGGTGTTACAGGATCTCTCCGTCCCAATGAACGGTCAGGTGGAAAAGGCTGCTATTTTAGAAGGGCGGATTGGGGGGAAGGTTCCGGTCTATTTTGTGGCCAACAGTAAGTATTATGACCGGGAAGGCATATATATGTATCATGACGATGCCGACCGGTTTATCTTTTTCTGCCGTGCTGCGCTGGAGATGTTAAAAAGGCTGGACTGGGTTCCCGATGTCCTGCATTGTAATGATTGGCATACTGCAATTATTCCTAATTGGCTGAAGACAATTTACCGAGATGACCCCTTTTACCAACGGATGGTAACGATTTATTCCATTCATAATCTGGCTTATCAAGGTGTGTTTGGACAGCGGGTCTTAGAGATAGCTGGAATTGACCAATACCAGTTTGCGGCTCCGCCGGGGATTTCCGGCCAAAACCAGATTAACATGATGGGACGGGGAATCTTTTACTCGGATCTAATCAATACGGTCAGTGAAACCTATGCCCAGGAGATACTGACCCCTGAATACGGCCATGGTTTTGACTGGCTGCTACGGGAAAGACGGGATCGGCTTTATGGTATTATCAACGGCGTTGATTATGAGATTAATAACCCGGCTACCGATCCCCATATTTATCAGCATTATGATCGCTATAACTTTGAGCCGAAGCTCCAGAATAAACTGGCGCTGCAACGGGAAGCCGGTCTTACTGAAACGGCACAAACCCCGCTGATCGGAATGATCTCCCGGCTGGCGGACCAAAAAGGGTTTGACCTGTTAGGCCAGATTATTGACAGGATGATACAGAACCTGGACTTCCAGCTGATCCTGTTAGGGACCGGTTCGGAATATTACCATAACTTATTTAGCGAGCTGAAACAGCGCTACCCTCAGCGTACCGCGGTCTATCTTACTTTCAATACCCCCTTAGCCCAAAAGATTTACGCCGGTTCGGATCTGTTTTTGATGCCGTCACGCTTTGAGCCTTGCGGTCTGGGCCAACTGATTGCGTTTCGTTACGGCAGTGTCCCGGTGGTCCGAGAGACCGGCGGGTTGAGGGATACCGTAACTAACTTTGATCCGATCGCTAATGAAGGGACCGGATTTACCTTTAAACTTTATGATGCCGTGGCAATGTATACAGCGATTGTCCGAGCAGTGGAAACCTATAAGTATAAAGAACAATGGCGAGCTATTGTGCAACGGGGTATGAATGCGGATTTTTCCTGGCAGAAGGCAGGACAGAAATATGTTGAATTATACCGTAAGGCCATCAGCAGCCGGGAGGAGCCTCCGGTCCCCCGCGATTACGCTGATGTCCCCACTTAAAGAGGAGGAACAATGGGCACTGCGGCTCAAAGGATTTCTGATTTGGAAACACTCAAAAACAATTTACCGGAAGCGGAGCGCAATCTGTTTAACCGTTTTTTCCGGGTTGACACTATGGTGGGACGGTTAGCGGTTCCGGCGGTAATGGAGTCATGGCTGGTTAAGAATTTCGGCTCGCTCAGCCGGGTGACCCAGCAGCGGATCACGAAAGTAACTAATTTATTAACCCTGGAGGGAGCCTTATTTAATGAGTTACGCGCTAGCCGTCCCATGGAATGTCGAGTAAACGGGGAAGTCCGTCAGACTATTGACCAAAGCGCCGGTGACCCTTTTTGTCACCCCGAGGATGGTACCCCGGCGGATTTATTCGGCCGGGTTAAAGGTTGCCATTGCCTCACTGCCAGCAATGTGGCAAAATATGACGGTTATCACGGAATCGTCATCTTTGACGAGCATAATCCCTTAACCTGGAGCCAAGCGTTAATTACTGACTACTTCGAGACTGCCCAAGAGTGGGGAAGACGGGCTTATCAGGCTGACCCGGACTGTAAATATTTCTTTTTAATGTGGAACTGTTTATGGAAGAGTGGCGCTTCGATCATTCACGGACATGCCCAGATGACCTTGACCAAGGGGATGCATTATCCAAAAGTGGAGGCGTTGCATCGGGTTTGGGCAACCTATAAGGGCCAATACAACGGGGCTTGTTATTTTAAGGATCTCTATCTTGTTCATCATCGCCTGGGTCTGGCCTGGGAGTGGGAGGGGGTCAAAGGCCTGGCCTATCTGACCCCAGTTAAGGAGAAGGAAGTCCTGTTACTGGCCTCCGAACCGGGAGTACCGTTATATGATGCGGTTTACCGTGTCTTATCAAAGTACCAGAGATTGGGGGTGCTCAGTTTCAACCTGGCCTTGTATCTGCCACCGCTGGCAGATACCGGCGAGGACTGGGATGGTTTTCCGGCAGTAGTCCGAATCGTTGACCGGGGTGACCCTAACAACAAGACGGCGGACATTGGAGCTATGGAGCTATATGCCGCTAGTGTCATTGCCAGTGACCCTTTTCGTGTGGCCGAAACAATGGTCCAGCTTTAGGAAGATGGCCGTCATTTGGAAAAAATTGTGATGAAACCTTTGAAAGTTAGTGAAAATGTGCTCTTGAAAAATAGCGTTATCTATGATAATATAATTTATGCTTTTCAAACATATAAGCCGACGTGGCTCAGCTGGTAGAGCAGCGCACTTGTAATGCGCAGGTCATCAGTTCGAATCTGATCGTCGGCTCCAGCTAAATAAAGTTTTAAGCCTACTGGA
>DATCLA010000131.1:0-6480 GCA_036564195.1 Bacillota bacterium | reverse complement strand
AGTAAGGCACCGATCCAAGGATTATGCGATACATAAGAACCGTACATTCCAAAAAAGGCGCCGATCAGCATCAGGCCATCTAAGCCGATGTTGGTAACACCGGAACGTTCACAAAATACTCCGCCGAGAGCGGCAAAAGTTAACGGAGTGGCAGCTCTCAAAGTAGACGCGATGGTAAAGCTAATGATGGTGAAGCATAAATTAAGATCCATTTTTGATAACCTCCAGAGTTGCGTTTGGGGTGGCTGCCGACCGTGGCCGGGTTTTGTTATTACGGCGGAACCGTTTGATCATTGCATCCGCAGCTACAAAGAAGATGATTACCGCCTGGAGCACACCGATCAAATCGCGGGTCACTCCAGCATTACTTTGCATCTGGAGGGCGCCGCTGCTCAAGGCTCCGAAGAGTAAAGCCGCAAGAAAAACCCCGGTAGGATGGTTGTTTCCCAGTAAAGAGACGGCGATGCCGTCCAGGCCGTAACCGGGAAAACCGAACAGATCGTTAAAACAATATTGAATTCCTTGAATCTGCAGTGAACCGGCGAGCCCGGCCAAGGCGCCGCTGATCCCCATCGCCAGAATAATATTTTTAGTAATATTAATCCCGGCATAACGGGAAGCCTCCTGATTTAAGCCGACCGACCGGATTTCAAAGCCCCATTTGGTTTTCCACAAAAAAAAGTAGATAACAGCCAAAGCCGATAAGGCTACGAATATTCCGGTATTTAACCGGGAAGGCGGCAGAAGACGGGGGAGTTTGGCAGTATCTAAAATCATCCGGGTCACCGGTGAAGTGCCCGGCGGGGCTATTAATACTTTATTAACCAGAAAGCTGGTGAAATGTAAAGCAATATAATTACTCATGATGGTGGTAATCACTTCATGGGCTCCAAATTTCGCTTTAAAAAAACCGGGTAGTGCACTCCATAGAAATCCGGCACCAGCGCCGCTCAACATAGTCAACGGTAGATGGATCCAGGCCGGTAGGCCCCAGTCAGACGCACCGACCCAGGCGGCAGCAATCATCCCCATGATTAACTGCCCTTCGGCGCCTATATTAAAGAGACCGCATCGGTAGGATACGGCAATACTAAGACCGGTTAACAAGAGCGGAGTCACATAGACTAATGTTTCCGCCAGGTTGACGGGGCTGCCAAAAGCGCCGGTAAACATATAGAAATAGGCCTTCCAGGGGTCCTCACCCATCCACCAGATCAAGCAAAATCCGACAATTAAGGCGCACAGTAATGCCATCAATGGGTAAAAAAGTCTTTTACCGTACCCTTGTAAACGGTCCGCCAGATTATTAAAAGCTAACATGCAGTTACCGCCTCCTTGCCGTTAAGTCGCATTGAACCGGTCATCATCAGTCCCAAAGTTTCCTCAGAGGCCTCTTCCCGGGACAGACAACCGACAATTTCGCCTTCATATAAAACCGCAATCCGGTCCGCTAAAGCTAAAATCTCATCCAGTTCCAATGAAAATAGCAGAATGGCTTTTCCTTTGTTGCGTTCGGCTAATAGCCGTTGGTGGACAAATTCGATGGCTCCGACATCCAGGCCGCGGGTAGGTTGAGCCACCACCAGCAGGGTGGGATTACGGCAGATTTCTCGGGCAACGACCAGTTTTTGTTGATTACCACCGGAAAGCAGCGCTGCTTTTAAATTGGCATGGGGAGTACGGATATCGTACTCGGCAATTAGTTGCTGGGCATAATGATGACAGGCTTGAGTTTTGATAATTCCGAAATGACAGAAGGCTTCAGTCCGGTATATTTCCAGCACTAAGTTTTCCCAAACGGTAAAGTCCAATACTAAACCGCGTTTCTGACGGTCTTCCGGGATATGCGCTACCCCCGCCTGGATGATCCGGCGGGGCGTTTGGTTGGTGATATCCTTATTTTCCAGGAGCAAACGGCCGGAAGTGGTACGTCTTAAACCGGTCAGGACTTCAATCAATTCACTTTGACCGTTACCGTCAACTCCGGCAAAAGCCAGGATCTCACCGGCCTTAACTTCAAAGCTGATCTTTTTAAGCATGGGCAGTTTCCGGTTATCCAGGGCACAAAGCGTCTCGGCTTTTAAAATGGTTGGCCCCGGTTGGAAAGGTTGTTTTTCTACTTCTAAAAGTACTTTCCTTCCCACCATCAGTTCCGCCAGGGATTCGACTGTGGCGGCGGCACAGTCGACAGTAGCTACAACCTGACCCCGGCGAATAATTGTGATCCGGTCGGCGAACTTTTTGACTTCGTTAAGTTTATGAGTAATAAAAATTACTGATTTTCCCTGATTAACCAGCATACGTAGGATTTGGCCCAATTCAGCGGCTTCCTGGGGGGTCAGGACCGCAGTTGGTTCATCCAGTATTAAGATCTTAACATCACGGTAGAGCGCCTTGAGAATTTCGACCCGTTGCTGCTGGCTCACGGAGATATCCTCCACTTTAGCAAAAGGATCAACCTTTAAACCAAGCTCGGAAGCAAGCTGGGTAATTTTAGCCAGAGCGGCAGCTTGATTAAGGCGTCCCCAAGATTTTTGAGGTTCACAGCCTAAGATAATATTTTCCAAAACCGTGAACGGCGGAATTAACATAAAGTGTTGGTGAACCATGCCAATTCCCTGCCGGATTGCCTGACTGGGAGAGTCAATGACAGTCTTTTGCCCGTTTAGGTAAATTGTGCCCTGATCCGGTTTATAGAGGCCATAAAGGATTTTCATTAAAGTAGTTTTACCTGCTCCGTTTTCACCCAGAAGGGCGTGGACTTCACCACGGCGTAATGCTAGGTTAATATTTTGGTTCGCTGGTATGCCGGCAAAACTTTTAGAGATTCCCTTCATTTCCAAAACAAGATTGGAACTCATAAATCCACCTCTTTTCGTTACAAACTCGGCCTGATTGAAAATGCCGGTTTCGCAACCGGCATGGGAACTTGCTAAAACGCTATTTCACTAATTTAGGATCGGTAGGGACTTTAATCTGCTCGGCAATAATTCTTGCCTTATAAGCTTCAGCAGCTTTAATTGCTTTGGTGGAAGCGGTTTTTTTAGCGGCGGCGCAATAGCCGACTCCATCTTCAGCTAAGCCCAGTTCAATTCGGGTATTACCTTTAAAAATCCCTTTCATGGCGTCCGCGGAAACTTTAAAGATAGCATTGTCAATCCGTTTAATCATACAGGCCAAGACCGCATTCCTTTTACCGGATAAACCTTCGCCGTGTTGACATTTATCAACGCCGATGGCCCAATAACCTTCGCCCCGTTCCTTGGCGGCATTAATCACACCGAGCCCACTGCCTCCGGCAGCATGATAGATCACATCAGCACCCAAAGTAAATTGAGCGGCAGCTAATTCTTTTGCTTTAGCAGGATTATCAAAGGCTCCGACATAAGCCGAACGAATGGTAGCTTTAGGATTAGCGGCTTTGACTCCGGCTTTAAAACCTGCTTCAAACTTGCGGATCAACGGGAAGTCCATCCCACCGATGTAACCGACGGTTCCTTTTTTAGAGTCGGTGCCGGCAATCACTCCTACCAGGAAAGACCCTTCTTCCTCTTTGAACAGTACTGAAACCACATTGGGAAGTGCTATGAAATCATCAATCATACCAAACTTTTGGTTGGGATACATTTTAGCGACTTCTTCCATGGAACTCTTGGTTAAGAAACCAATCGCCCAAATCAGATCGAATTTCTGATCCGCCAGACTTTTCAGGTTCGGCACATAATCTTCCATCTTCTTTGACTCAATAACTTTAATCTCCGCACCCAGATTCTTCTGAAGTTTTTTTAGTCCGTCATACGCAGCGTCGTTAAAGGATTTGTCGCCCAGCCCGCCAACATCGGTGATCATGGCCACCCGAAACTTCGGCGCAGCTATCCCATTTGCCGCCAGCGCCAACACTGCAGCCAGAGCAAGAAACAATAAATGGGTTTTTTTCATAAATGTACCTCCTTTAAAATTTGGACATAGATGATTTGCTTTTACTGCATAATAACCCTAATATTGCTTCGCCCTTTAAATAGAATATCCTGTCGGTAATGTAAAAAATTAGTAATTTTTGAGCCGGATCGACATTACAGGAATTGCATAACTACCTTTATAAACCCTTCGGCCACAATATAGTAGTGACTGGTCCGGATGTATCTATCGATATATTGCGAGCCAAAGCTTAAATCAGGAATTATGCAATTCCTTAATTAATCAATTTATACTATTACGCCATATCGGGAGTTATTACAGAGTTAACTGTTTTGGCAGACGATTTGGACGCCGCGACTGGTGCCAATCCGGTTCGCTCCGGCATCCAGCATGGCTAAAGCTGTAGCATAGTCACGAATTCCCCCGGCAGCCTTGACACCCATTACTGTTCCGACTATGCGGCGCATTAAAGCAATATCGGCAGTAGTCGCTCCTGCCGGGCCAAACCCGGTCGAGGTTTTAACAAAGTCTGCCCCGGCCTCCCTAGCGATTTCGCAGGCTTTGATCTTCTCCTCATTATTTAAGTAACAGGTTTCCAGGATCACCTTTACTAAAGCTTTTCCTTGGACAGCCTGGACCAGCTGTGCGATTTCGGCAGCGACATACCGGTAGTCTCCGTCTTTTAAGGCAGAGATATTTAAGACCATGTCAAGTTCAGTGGCACCACTGTTGACAGCTTCCTGCGCTTCACCGACTTTGGCCGCAGTAGTCGAGGCGCCTAAGGGAAACCCGATAACGGTACAGACTTTAACCGGCCCGGCAGGACCCAAAAGGTGCCTGGCTAAAGGGACCCAATAAGGGTTAACACAGACCGTGGCAAAACCATAATCCAGCGCTTCCTGACAGAGGGTGTTGATCTGGGCTGCGGTTGCGTTGGGTGTTAAAAGGGTGTGGTCGATCTTTCCTGCTAAAGCAGAATCAAAAGGAATTTCCGGCTTTTGGGGTAAAAGGGGTAGGTGGGTCATGATAACCTCCTTTTTTTGGATAGTATTTTAATAGTTAATGGCTCAATCATTCAACAGCAGCAAACAGTTTCCTTTGTATTTTTAGCCATAGTTCAACAATAAAAATACTATCTTCAATAAAACAAACATATTTAGAGGTTTATGAGAAGAGTGCGCTCTTGTTGCGGTGGCATCACGCTCTGCTATAAACAGCGGCGCAAGACCGCTTATTCTATTCCCCCTGTAAACGCCATATATTTTAAACGGAAGCGAATGGAGGCGGTGGGATGCAGATCTTGATCTTACGCAAAATAAATATGTTAACCGGGGCTTTGGCAGTGAGCTTACTAACGGTTTCACTGGTACTTTTTCCTAAGGAAGGGGTGGATGCGGCAACAGCCGGACTGAAGATCTTTTGGGAGATAGTGTTGCCTTCATTATTGCCGTTTTTTGTACTGTCTGAGATTATGCTGGGAATGGGCGTGGTCCATTTTATCGGAGTGTTGCTGGAGCCTTTAATGCGCCCCTTGTTTAACGTTCCGGGTGTGGGGGCCTTTGCTTTATCAATGGGATTAGCGGCTGGCTACCCCATGGATGCGGTAATTACCGGTAAGTTCCGGCGTACCGGCATGTGTACCCGGACGGAGGGAGAACGGTTGTTGTCTTTTACCAACACCGCCGATCCGTTATTTATGTTTGGAGCAGTAGCGGTCAGTATGTTCGGCCGCCCGGAGTTAGGGGCTTTATTAAGCATGGCTCATTATTTATCCAGCTTTACTGTAGGATTAATCTTTAAATTTTACCAAGGTCAGGCAAAGGAAGAAGTTGTAAGAACGGAACAAATCACTTACCGGCAGATGTTGCCCCGGGCAATTCGGGCCTTGGTTAAAGCCCGTCAGAGTGATGGTCGTCCCTTGGGAAAATTAATGGGTGATGCAGTTAAAGAGTCGATGGGAACCCTGTTGATGATTGGTGGTTTTATCATGGTTTTTTCCGTTTTAGTAAAGATTTTGGCGGTATTTGGTATAATTAAGTTGATCAATCCAGTGATTGGCAAGGTTTTAGAGTTGTTCGGCCTAGAGCCGGGATTAGCCGATGCAGTTTTCAACGGAATTTTAGAGATTGATTTAGGGACCATGGTAGTGAGCCAAACCAGCGCCCCGCTGGTGGACCAGATGATTATAACCAGTTGGATCATTGCCTGGAGCGGACTGTGCGTTCATGGACAGGTGGCGAGTGTAATCCACGACACCGATATTCGGATGAGTCCCTATGTATTAGCCCGTCTGCTGCACGGAATTATTGCCGCCTTTTATACCTGGTTGTTAATGGTGCCGTTGGCGCCGGTCAGCCAGACGATAGCCCGGGCCCTACCGGTGGCAATCCAGTTCAACCCGGTGGACCGGGTTATCCTATCCGGGCAGCAGATGTTGTTGATCATCGGCCTGTTACTGCTGGGAGGGTTATTGGCTTGGTTTTCCAAACGGTTCGCGATTGTGCGGGCGGTGCGGAAAACTTGATGAACAACAGGGGTGTTTAAAAAAGTCCCCCTTTACTT
>DATCLA010000130.1:0-26409 GCA_036564195.1 Bacillota bacterium | reverse complement strand
GTATTGCCGACGGACGTTGTACGATCACCTGTCCGCAGTCAGCAAAAAAGGTGGAAAGCGCAGTTGAAACCGTATGGTCTTTTTTGAAAGCGGGAATAAAAGTCGTTGCTAGTGTAGCACCTTCTTTTGTAGCTGCATTTGACCAGGCTCCGGGACAGACGGTTGCTGCTCTTAAAAAGCTTGGTTTTAGTTTTGTTTCGGAAACCGCTGAAGGTGCGGAGTTGGTAGCCGCAGCGCACCTGAAACTGCTCAACCAGTCCAAAAAACCTTTGATTACCAGTTGTTGTCCGGCGATAGTTAATTTGATTGAAATTTATTACCCGGAGTTCCTCAGCTACCTAGCGCCGGTATGCTCACCAATGTCTGCACATGGTAAAATTTTGAAAAAGCGTTACGGAGCTGATTGCAAAGTTGTCTTTATCGGTCCTTGTATTGCTAAAAAAGGGGAAAGATTGTCTGACCATGAAATTGACGCGGTACTAACCTTTAAAGAATTAGCTGGTATGATCCGGGAGGCCGGCTTTGAACCGTCCAATTTGGACGCATTACCCTTAGATGGTCCTGGGGCAATCCGAGCACAGGTGTTTCCGTCACCGGGCGGTCTGGCGCGGACCGCTTCGTTAAGTACTGATATGTTGGCCAAGGAGATTGTTTCCATAGATGGACTGGAAGAATCCATTGCCTTTTTAGACAGTTTTGCAACTACCAAAGATAAGTTTAGTTTGATAGAGCTTCTTGCCTGCCGGGGCGGTTGTATTAGCGGCCCTGGAATCGAAAATTCTATGGGTTTATATGAACGGCGGGAACGTCTGCTCAGTTATGCCCTGCAAAAACAAACATCCGGTAGTGCCGAGCGTGCCATCCCGCTAACAAGCCGGATTGATCTGGACCGACATTATACAGTACGCCGAATAAATGAGCCAGAACCAACAGAAGCGGAGATTAAGGAGATTTTATCCCGAACCGGTAAGTATCAGCCGGAAGATGAACTTAATTGTGGGGCTTGTGGCTATAACTCGTGCCGGGAAAAAGCAATTGCCGTAGCTAAGGGTTTGGCAGAAGTAGATATGTGCATCCCGTTTATGCGGGCCAAAGCGGAGTCGCGGGCTGGTTTGATCTGTCAGATGACTCCCAATGCAATCTTAGTTGTTGATAAAGAATTTACTATTTTAGAAGCAAATCCCGCTGCCCGGCAGAAATTCGCCCTCGGTCGGGAAGTAGAACACATAAAATTGGAAAGTCTGTTTGACCCAGTTTATTTTCGGGAAGCCCTGCGTACGAAGGAGATTGTTTGCGGGGAAGTAAGTTACCCAGCCTATAACCTGGTTGCCTGGCAGTCCATTGTCTACTTGGAACAGGAAGAAGTTTTCATAGGTGTTTTTTCGGATATTACTAAAGAAAAACAACAAAGAGAAAGATTAGACCGGGTGACCAGCGAGACATTGGAAAAAGCCCAAGAGGTTATCAATAAGCAAATGCGGGTAGCTCAGGAAATTGCCGGGTTGTTAGGAGAGACAACAGCTGAGACCAAAGTCCAGTTAACCAAGTTGATGAGCTTAATCCAGAATGAATCAGGGAAAGGCCGGTGAACAGGTTGATTGAAACCGGTTGGAGTAGTCTTTCCAAGTATGGTGAGGAACTGTGCGGTGACAATATTGAGATTGCTCGGACTGCCGATGCGGTAGTAGCGGTCTTAGCAGACGGCCTGGGCAGCGGGGTTAAGGCTAATATTCTTTCCAAAATGACCGCGAAGATTATTGCGACAATGTTTGAAAAAGGTGCGACTTTACCCGAAGTGGTGGAAACGGTTACCGATACCTTGCCCATCTGCCAGAAACGCAATATTGCTTATTCTACCTTTACCATTATTCAAGTTCGGGAGGACGGCGAGACTTACATTGTGGAGTTCGACAACCCGGCCGTTTTTTACTTGACTCAAGGAAAAATTCAACAGATTAACCCACAAATGGTAGAGATTTGCGGCAAACGGATTAAGGAAAGCCGTTTTATAATGCACCCCGGGGATATCATCATCGCGGTTTCGGACGGCGTCATCCATGCCGGACTCGGTGAGATTTTAAACTTAGGGTGGCAATGGGAGAATGTTGCCGAATACCTGGAACAAATAGCAATTAATAATCTTGATGCCGAAGGTTGGTGCCAGTGGTTGATGAATGCTTGTGAACAACTTTATGCCGGTAAACCCGGTGATGATACCAGTGTGCTTACAGTTAAACTACGTAACCCTAAAACTCTGACCGTGGCTTTAGGCCCGCCGCGGCAGCGGAAAGATGACGCCATCTTCACCCAATTGATAATGGCGGAACCCGGAAAAAGAGTGATCTGCGGCGGGACCACCGGAACAATTGTTGCCCGGCAATTAGGGCGGGAGATTGAAGTCAATCTGGACCAGTTGGATCCGGTAATTCCTCCAACCGGACGGTTAAAGGGAATGGAATTGGTTACCGAAGGAATTATCACTGTCAGTCATACTTTAGAACTTTTAAAGCAATATCGGAAAGCCGCTGATTTGCCTAACCGGACTAATGGAGCGGTGGCTTTGGCCCGGTTATTGCTGGAGAGCGACAAAATCCGGTTCTTAGTCGGAAAAGCAGTTAACCCGGCTCATCAAAACCCGGATTTGCCGTTGAACGCAACTTTAAAAATGCAGGTAATTCAAGAGATTTTTGAATTGTTGCAAAAACGCGGCAAGGAGGTTACGATCTGTTATTTTTAACCAGAGGTAAGTAGAGTTATTGAAAAAGGCTGCAGAAGGAGGATTTATACTAATGGTAGAGGAAAGAAAGTTTGCGAAGGTCAACGAAATCATTGCCAATCACGGTAAGGATGCCGCGGCGCTCATCCCAATCTTACAGGAGGTTCAGGAAGAATACCGTTACTTGCCGGAGGAGATTTTGACGTATATCGCAACAGCAATTGATTTGTCACCGGCCACGGTTTACGGGGTGGCCACCTTTTATGCCCAGTTTTCGCTGGAACCGAAAGGCAAATATTTAATTAAAATTTGTGACGGCACCGCTTGTCACGTTCGGGGATCCAATCCGGTTAAAGAAGCCATTCGCAAAAAGCTGAATTTGCGTAAGGATAAACAGACTACTGATGATCTCCGATTTACTGTGGAGACCGTCTCCTGTCTCGGCGCTTGCGGCCTGGCCCCGGTGATCATGATTAATGATCAGATTTATGGGCAGATGACACCGGAGGCAGTGGAGGTAATTATTGATAAGATTTTAGTTGAAGAAGGTGAAAAACAATGATTAAATCGCGACAAGAATTAATTGATTTGCGTGATCGCTGGAAGGCCGGATTTGCCAGAGAGACGAATCGGATTTTAATTTGTGCCGGCACCGGTTGTGTTGCCAACGGTTCTCTTAAAGTTTATGAAGCATTATTAAAAGAGGTAAAGCAGCGGGACGCCTATATTTCCGTCCAGATGCTGTTGGAGGATGAAAATAGCAGCGGAACTGCAGTGGTGAAGAGCGGTTGCCATGGTTTTTGCGAAATGGGACCGTTAGTCCGGGTTGAACCGGCTGGGATTCTCTATACCAAAGTTAAACCGGAAGATGCGGCAGAGATTGTAACCGCATTGTTAGAGAAGCAAGGCCCGGTAGAAAGGTTATTATACAAACATCCGAACAGCGGTGAAATTTACGCCAAAGAATTGGAAATTCCTTTCTATAGACATCAAACCCGTAATGTCTTAAGCCATTGCGGTACGATTGACGCGGAAGATATTCGGGAATATATTGCAGACGGCGGTTACGGGGCGTTGGCCAAAGTACTCACTGAGTTGCAACCGGCTGAGGTCTGCCAGGAGATTATCAAGTCCGGCTTGCGGGGTCGCGGCGGCGGGGGATTTCCCTCCGGCTTTAAATGGGAAGCCACCCGGGTGGCCTCGGGCAGTAAAAAGTATGTGGTCTGTAACGGCGATGAAGGTGACCCGGGCGCCTTTATGGACCGCAGTGTGATGGAAGGCGACCCGCATAAGGTGTTGGAAGGTATGGCCATCGCCGGTTATGCGGTCGGCGCCAGTGAAGGTTATATTTACGTACGGGCGGAATACCCTTTGGCGGTTAAACGTTTAAAGATCGCAGTGCGGGATGCTAAAGAGCAAGGATTGTTAGGCCAGAACATTTTAGGGACTGGTTTTTCATTCGAGATTAAGATCAAAGAAGGGGCCGGTGCCTTTGTTTGCGGTGAAGAAACCGCTTTGTTGGCTTCGATCGAAGGCCAGCGCGGCATGCCCCGTCCCAAACCGCCGTTTCCGGCCCAGTCCGGTTTATGGGGTAAACCAACTTTAATTAATAATGTGGAGACTTTTGCCAATGTTTCTCAAATTATTAATCACGGCGCTGATCAATTTAAGCAGATCGGTACTGCCAAAAGCCCCGGTACCAAGACTTTTGCTTTAACGGGCCAGGTGGCTAATACCGGACTGATTGAAGTGCCGATGGGGATTACCCTACGGGAGATTGTCTTTGAAATCGGCGGAGGTTTGCGTGACGGTAAAAAATTTAAAGCGGTCCAGATCGGCGGCCCTTCTGGCGGCTGTTTGACGGAACAACATTTGGATCTGAAGTTGGATTTTGACTCTCTGATCGCCGCAGGAGCGATGATTGGTTCCGGTGGCCTGGTAGTTATGGACCAGGGGACTTGTATGGTGGAAGTGGCCCGTTTCTTTATGAACTTTACCCAAAACGAATCCTGCGGTAAGTGTGTTCCCTGCCGGGAAGGTACTAAGCGCCTGCTGGAGATGTTACAGCGGGCAGTGGACGGTGAGGGCCGTTTAGAGGATATCGAACTCATTGAAGATTTAGCTAACGCGGTTAAAGACGGTTCATTATGCGGGTTGGGTAAAACTGCGCCGAATCCGGTTTTGACCATGTTAAAATACTTTAAAGACGAGTATATCGCCCATGTCCGAGATAAACGCTGTCCCGCAGGGGTCTGTAAGGCGTTATTGGGATATTCAATTAACCCGGAAAAGTGCAAGGGTTGCAGCAAATGCTCAAAAGTCTGTCCGGTCCGGGCCATCAGTGGCGAGGTGCGAAAACCGTTTGTAATTAACAAAGAAAAATGCATTAGATGCGGCGCCTGTGTCAACACGTGTCCGTTTAAAGCGGTACAGGAGGGATGAAGATGAGTACCAATAATACTGTAATTATCGACAACCAGGTAGTTGAGATTAATAATGAACCCAATCTGTTGACCCTGATCCGTAAAATCGGTATCGATCTACCGACGTTCTGTTACAATTCGGAACTGAGTATTTACGGAGCTTGTCGTATGTGTGTGGTAGAGATCGAAGGCCGGGGGATTGTCGCCTCCTGTTCGACGCCGCCGGCTCCCGGGATGAAAATTAAGACCAACAGCCCCCGGGTGCAACGGGTCAGAAAGACGGTCCTTGAACTGTTATTGGCCAATCATGACCGGGACTGCACTACCTGTGAAAAAAATGGCCATTGTAAGCTGCAAGAATTAGCACAGCGTTTCGGAGTACGGCAGGTCCGTTTCGGCGAACGGGATGTTAAACTGCCGGTGGACACCTCCAGTCCGTCAATTGTCCGAGATCCTAATAAATGCATTCTGTGTGGCGATTGTGTTCGAATGTGTTCCGAAGTGCAAGGCATCGGCGTGTTGAACTTTGCCAACCGGGGTTCAAAAGTACGGGTAACGCCAGCTTTTAACAAAAAGATCAGTGAAGTTGAATGTGTTAACTGCGGTCAATGCAGCGCGATCTGTCCTACCGGGGCCTTGGTGGTAAAATCGGAAACCTCTCAGGCCTGGGAAGCGTTGAACAATCCTGATAAGATGGTGGTCGTCCAGGTAGCGCCGGCAGTACGGGTCGCCTTAGGCGAAGAATTCGGCTTACCAGCCGGTGATATTGTTACCGGTAAAGTAGTTGCCGCATTGCGCCGGTTGGGATGTGATAAAGTCTTCGACACTTGCTTTGCTGCAGATTTGACTATCATGGAAGAAGCTACCGAGTTTCTGGGCAGGTTGCAAAATGGAGGTAAGCTGCCGTTGTTTACCTCCTGCTGTCCGGCCTGGGTTAAGTATGCGGAGTTTAATGAGCCGGAACTGTTGAGCAACATCTCATCCTGCCGTTCACCTCAACAGATGTTCGGTTCGGTGGTTAAACGTTACTGGGCTAAAGAGTTGGGTAAACAACCACAGGATATTTATGTGATATCAATCATGCCCTGTACCGCAAAGAAATTTGAGGCAGGACGGCCCGAATTCGCTACTGACGGAGTCCGGGATGTTGATCTGGTTTTAACAACCCAGGAACTGGCCCAGATGATCCGCCAGTCCGGTCTGGACTTTAATGAGTTGGAGCCGGATGCTTTTGATATGCCCTTTGGCTTTACCACCGGTGCCGGAGTGATCTTCGGAGCCAGTGGCGGCGTTATGGAAGCAGCATTGCGGGCCGCCGCGGAAATGTTAACCGGACAAACTCTGGAACAGGTTAATTTTACAGCAGTGCGTGGCTTTAAAGGCCTGAAGGAAACAACGGTTAATTTAAACGGCCGGGAACTGAAGGTAGCGGTAGTCCAGGGTTTAGGTAATGCCAAAAAACTAGTGCAGCAGATTAAAGCCGGTGAAGCCGATTACCAGATGGTTGAAGTAATGGCTTGTCCGGGCGGTTGTATCGGCGGCGCCGGGCAACCGATCAATACCAGCAAGGTAGTAAAAGAAAACCGGGCTAAGGGGATTTACCGCGCGGATACTCTTTCCCAGCTGCGGAAATCTCAGGATAATCCGATGGTGGCTAAATGTTATGAAAAATGGTTGGAGCAACCGAACAGTTCTGAAGCTCATCATACTTTGCATACTAAATATACCACCAGACCCCGGATTTACGGTGAAACGATCGAATTATTACGCAGCCAGGCTGAGAATAAAGTGGATGTGGCGGTCTGTGTTGGGACCTGTTGTTATTTGAAGGGGTCTTATGACACCTTACAAGAATTTATGAAGCAGGCCGAGCAAGCCGGAATTAAAGACCGGATCAATCTCCATGCTACCTTCTGTATGGAAAATTGCGAAACCGGTCCCTCGGTCCGGATCAATAATGAAATTATTAGTGGGGTAACTGCTGATCAGGTTGGTTCAATCATTAAGACTAAAATTTTACAGAAGTGATTTAATTCAATTTGAATGATTAAAGCTGAGTGAGTCAAGGGAAGGTTCTTTGACTCCTTCTTTTTATGAGATAATACTCTAAGCGTTTCTGGTTCTATGTTAGTCATGACGGGAAATTTGAATCCCTTGGAAATTAGCAATAACAAAGATAATTTATGTTTCGGTTTTGGAAGGAGCTGTTTGTTGTCTATGTCGGAATTTAAAAAAAGCAGTGTTTCTGAGGAAACGCTGCTTTTAAACTGATTAGGTGCAGTTAAACTAGGTTTTACTTTGACTTGTTTTTGGAGATGATGTCAAAGGCGACGGCCATCAAGAGGACAGTACCTTTAATCGTCATCTGCCAGTCGCTTCCTATGCCCATGATCGACATACCGTTGTTAAGCACACCCATAACCAAGGCTCCGATAATGGCGCCAATCACCGTACCGATACCGCCTGAGGCGGAAGCACCGCCGATGAAACAGGAGGCGATGGCATCAAGCTCGAAGTTGACCCCCATCTGAGGGAAGGCCGAATTGGTGCGGGAAGCGAAGGCTATCCCGGCAATTGCGGCCATAATCGACATATTCATATAGACGAAGAACATTACCTTGCTGGTATTTATTCCGGACAACCGGGCTGCTTTTTCATTGCCTCCGACGGCATAGATATAACGGCCGGGAACTGTTTTTGTGGTGAAAAAGTGGTAGACTATGATCAACAACCCCAGGATTACCAGGATGATCGGAATACCCTTATACATTGCTAACCAGAAAGCAAAGAGATTAATGGCGACAAGCATCAGCAGAAGTTGAGTAACGAATAGAGGGCCAGAGGTTGTTTCCGTTTCGTTTTTGATCTTAGCCTTCCGCTTTTTGATTTGCACCAGAATCAGCGCGATCGAAAAGATTATACTGAGGAGAACCGGGGTTAGGTTGAGCCCGGTGCCGAAATCAGGTATAAAATTGGGAATGAAGCCAGAGCTGATCTTCTGAAATGACTCGGGAAACGGTGACAGCGTCATTCCTTGAAGCATGGTATTAGTCAGTCCTCTGAACATAAGCATTCCGGCCAGAGTGACTATAAACGTTGGTAACTTTATATAAGCGATCCAAAATCCATGCCAGACGCCGATAACACAACCTAGCAACAGACCGATTATAATTGCCTGAGTGACATCCATTTTGAGCTTAATTATCAGTGTGCCCACTATCGCCGCAACAAAAGCGGTTACTGAACCGACGGAGAGATCGATATTTCCACCGGTCAGAATACAGAGGGTCATTCCGATTGCCAGAATGAGTACATAGCTGTTTTGCAGGATCAGATTTGTCACATTCATCGGCATCAATAAAGTGCCATTGGTGGTGATTCCAAAAAAGATCATGATCACAACTAAGGCAATCAACATAGCGTATTGACGAATATTATTTCTAATGACGTACCTTAACGGCAAATATTTTACAGTATTTACTCTTGCTGTTTCCATCAGTATCGCCCTCCATTACTCTGCATAATGCATCGCATGATGCTTTCCTGCGAAGCATCCTCTTTTTGCAATTCGCCGACAATACGACCTTCATTCATGACGTAGATCCGGTCACAGATTCCCAGGATCTCCGGAAGCTCGGAGGAGATGAAGATGATTGATTTACCTTCGTCGGCAAGTTGATTGATAATTGTATAAATCTCGTATTTCGCTCCCACATCAATACCACGGGTGGGTTCATCCAAGATAAGCACATCGGGGTCGGCAAAGATCCATTTTGCCAGGACCACCTTTTGTTGATTACCTCCTGATAGGTTTTGGATTTTATGGAAAATATTCTCGGACTTGATATTCAGCTTTTTTCGATAGGTCTCAGCTACCTGGTTTTCCTTTAAGTCGCTGATAATATTGTTTTTACTAACCTTTTTCAAACTTGACAAAGAGACATTATGTTTTATATCTTCGATTAGGATCAGTCCTGCCGTTTTACGGTCTTCGGTCACATAGGCAATTCCGTGATTGATGGCTTGCTGGACGTTGTGTAATACAATTTCTTTACCATTTTTGATGATATGGCCACTGATACGTCTGCCATAGGCCCTACCGAATAAGCTCATGGCAAGCTCGGTCCGTCCCGAACCCATCAGACCGGAGATACCAACTATTTCTCCTTTATTAACCTTGAGGTTGACGTTATCAATGACTTTTCTGCCATCGATCTGGGGGTGGAACACATTCCAATCCTTAACCTCAAAAAATACATCGCCGATCTTCGGTGTGCGTTTGGGGAACCTGTCCACCAGCTCCCGGCCGACCATCCCTTTAATAATTCGGTCTTCGTTAATTTTTTCCTTATTGACCTTGATCGTCTCGATGGTTGAACCATCACGGAGGATGGTAATAGAATCGGCAATTTTAATGACTTCATTTAACTTATGGGAAATCAGAATTGAAGTAATACCGGATTTTTTTAACTCTAACAGCAATTGCAACAGATTGTTTGAATCTTCTTCATTGAGTGCGGCCGTAGGCTCATCCAGAATCAAGAGCTTAACATCCTTGGCTAATGCTTTGGCTATCTCCACAAGTTGCTGTTTGCCGACACCGATATCCTTAATTAATGTGTAGGAATTTTCCTTTAGGCCGACCTTTTTGAGGAGTTTCGCTGCCTCCTGATGGGTTTTATCCCAATTGATAATGGCGTGTTTAGCTCGTTCATTACCGATGAAAATGTTTTCACCGATTGAAAGATAGGGAATAAGTGCTAGTTCCTGGTGGATGATTACGATCCCGTTCTTCTCACTGTCTTTGATACTTCTGAAGGCACAACTATTTCCTTGATAGATAATCTCGCCGCTGTAGGTTCCATAGGGATAAATACCGCTGAGTACATTCATCAACGTGGACTTACCCGCTCCGTTTTCTCCTACAAGAGCATGAATTTCTCCGGCTAATACTTGAAGATTGACATTTTCAAGAGCCTTTACACCGTCGAAAAGCTTGGTGATATTCCTCATTTCAAGAATAACTTGCATGTTATCCCGCCCTCTAATTTTAACTTAGCTATTAGACATAACTATCAATTTGAACAATATTGAGATTCCCGGATCTTAATCAAAACTTAGAATATAAACTTTGAAATTCCAATCTTAGAAGCCAAAATAAGCAGTGCTTTTGGACAGTATCGCTATCCAAAAGCACTTTATGAATTATAATTACCTTTTATTGCAGCTCGGACTCTTTGTAATAACCACTATCGATGAGGATCTCCTTATAATTCTGGGCATCGGCGTAAACAGGTTTACAGAGGAATGAGGGAACAACCTTAACACCGTTGTTGTAGGTTTTGGTATCATTGACCGGGGCCTCTTTGCCGTTTACTATTGCTTCGACCATTTTTACCACTTGCGCTGCCAGGGTTCTGGTATCCTTAAAGATCGACATGGATTGTTGCCCCTTAATCATGGCGATCACATTGGGTTTATCGCAATCCTGACCGGTAATAATGGGATAAGGCTTGTCGGCTGTACCGTAACCGGCGTTTTTCAGGGAAGTCACAATACCAATGGCCAAGCTGTCATTGGGGGATAATACTGCATCCAGCTTTTTGCCGCCCGCATAGTTTGCGGTAATCAAATTATCCATTCTGGCTTGAGCTGTTGCGGAATCCCAACCGTGAATGGCAATCTTCGTAAACTCCGTTTGTTTACTGGGGACCACTAGTTTACCATTGTCAATGTATTGCTGCAGGATGCTCATGGCGCCTTTGTTGAAGAAGAGGGCATTGTTATCATCCGGAGAACCGGCGAAGAGCTCGATATTAAACGGACCTTTTCCTTCTTTTAGTCCGAGCCGCTCTTCGATATACTGGCCTTGGATGACGCCAACCTGGAAGTTGTCGAAGGTGGCATAGTAATCAACATTTTCCGTATTCATAATTAACCGGTCATAAGCAATAACCTTAATATCATTCTCTGCGGCCTTGCGTAGCACATCGGTCAAGGCGGAACCGTCAATGGAGGCGATGACTAGGATCTTACATTTTTTGGTGATCATGTTCTCTAGCTGTTGAATCTGAGTATTGACATCATTGTTGGCATACTGTAGATCTACCTCATAGCCTTTTTCCTCAAGTTGCGCTTTCATATTAGCCCCATCTTGATTCCAACGTTGCAATGATTGGCTCGGCATCGCGACACCGATCAAGGTTTTGCCGGAGTTCTTTTTACAACCGGCAATGCTGAATGCTAACATAACTACCAGAAGTAAGGCAACAAACTTTTTCATTTCGTTTCTCCTTTCATTTAAGACATTTAGTAAAGAAGGGTATTAACTTTTACTGTTCATCACCTCCGAATAACTATCCCTGACAAAGTTTTAGGGATAGCTTAATAGAATTAATCATTGAACATCCTTGTAATATCCGGGGCTAATCCTGGATATAATATCATATTGTACTAAATAAGATTTATTCTTAATATAATTGTATATTGAACCAATATTTTCTATCAACCATAAATTACTACATAAAGGTTAATATTCCTGCCATAAAATAAAATGACAATATTAATTATTATTAGTAAAATATTTTTTTGAATTGCTACATTCGGCATTTTTGATTCACAGGATTGCTTTAAACTGGTAATACAATAATCAGATTTTAATTTTAGCGGTAATTGTTTCGGACGAACTAAGGAAATACTTATAAAAGTATTTTATTAGGGATAATATGATTATTGGGGTAATTGTTATTGGCAGTACCTTCAAACGGTTTTATTAAAATGTGCCAGCAGTAGCACGCTTCGAATTGGCTTGACAAGATCGTTAACGCGGTACAAAAAGGTTCGGGACGATTAAAAATTCTAAAATGGAGGACAGAGAGAATGGTCGAGGTTAAGTTTTGCGAAAACAATTTTATCCACGGGACCGAAGACGTCAGTAATCAGTTGGAAGAGGAATTTCCGGATATCCAGGTTGAGGTGGAACCTTGTCTAGGGTATTGCAGTGATTGTGCCAATGGCCCTTTTGCGTTGGTCAATGGGGAAATGGTTCAGGCCGAATCGGATGAGAAACTTTATGAAATTGTTGGGGGAATGCTGGACGGTGAAGACGAAGAGGATGATGAGGATGATCCGTTTGATGTATAAAACCAGGAGCCCCAGGAAACTCCAAAGCCATTTCCGGGAGTTTTAAGAAAACATCGGAAGGATCCTCGACCATCTGTGAAAAAAGGGACCAAAGGCGGCATCATCGCAGAAAAATTATATTAATTGCGATGAAATACAAAAAGTACTGGTTAAATGTAATCCGGCTTAAGAGTCATGACAGAATAAGGAGAGCTAGGAAATACTCCGAAACCAGCTGGAATATTGAAACGATAATATAACTTATAATGAAAAAGTTGTGGGATTAGGTGGAAAAGGTTATAATTAAGTTATGGCCAAGCTGAAATGTATGCCAGCAGCATCTGTCTGTGCTGGGATTTCTAAAAGAAGCCGCAACTATCTTTGAAAACAGTTGCTAATGATTTGAAGGAGGAATTATCATGCGTGAAGTTTATGATTTCTTAAAGAAATGCGGAACTTACTATTTAGCAACAGTGGAAGGCGATCAGCCACGGGTACGGCCTTTCGGGACAGTTGATTGGTTTGAAGGGAAGATTTATATCCAGACGGGTAAGGTGAAAGCAGTATCACAGCAGATGCAGGAAAATCCGAAAGTGGAGATCTGCGCCTTTGACGGTCAGAAATGGCTGCGGATTGCTGCCACAGTTGTGCGGGATGATCGTGTTGAAGCCAAAGCACATATGCTTGACGCTTATCCGGAATTGAAAGATCGCTATTCCGCAACAGACAACAATACAGAAGTTCTTTATTTAAAAGAGGCAACTGCTACTTTTTACTCTTTTACCGAAGCTCCCACCACCATCAAGTTTTAAAATTTACAAAATGACCTTAAACCTTGATACGCTATGTCACGGATATTTGGGGAAGCTCAATCGCTCCAGACTGTTAAAAGGAGGGCAGTAAAGAGACGGTATGTTGGCAAACCGGATAAAAAATAGGGTTGGATAACCGACAGGAAGGTTCTAACCGGTTTGGAAAGAGAAGACGGCATGGTAGGAAAACCATTGCGCGTCTTTTTTTTGCGCTCTTTTTAACTAAATATTGTGAACAATCGGTATTACTTTATTTTGCAGCATCGTGCCGCTCCATATAGAGAAAATTTTGGGAGTGATTTTACGGAAAAGTCCACCTCGTTTATTAGGGGCAAAGTATTGTAAGGCAAGGTAAAGAACAATCTTTACAATTTAATATTTTTGCAGCTAGTGATGGTTTAAAAACAACCGGTTTGGCAATAAACGGTACCGGCTTCTCCAAGTACAAACACTAAGGTTAAGCCGGCACCTCTAAGGGCCGGTAATATCACAAACGTAGACGTTAGGGGCGACCTGGGGCAATTTCTCCGCCGCATTGTGCTGCTGGGTGAAGAGAAAGCTTTAAAGGATAAAAAATAGGCTCCGGAACATTTACTTAATCGACCAATGATCTTTTCAATAAATTCATTAATTGAGTCTCCTCATTGATTTCTTCTCCAGATAAAGTGATGGCCGTATCGATCAGGGCCAGGTGGGAGTAAGCCTGGGGGAAATTACCCAGCAGCCGCTTGGTGGTAAAGTCAAGGTCCTCACTGAATAAGCCCAGATGATTAGCGTAGCTCAATAACTGCTGAAACATCTTTTCCGCCTCAGCCTGTTCTCCGATTAAAAAGAGACTTTTAATCATCCAAAAAGTACATACTGTAAATGAGGAACTGGGTGCGCCGAAATCATCCCGGTCCCGGTAGCGGTACATCAACCCATCCTGACATAAGGTCGCCTTGGTCCGGCGGACGGTGGATATATAGAAGGGATCAGTCGCGGCTAAAAAACCGTAATCGGCCAGTAATAGATTGGCGGCGTCCAACTCGGTTCCGCCGTAAAACTGGGTAAAGGCCTGCAGTTTGGAATTCCAGCCTTTTTCCAGGATATCCTGGCGAATGGTTTGCCGGACTTCGGCCCATTCGGCAGCAATTGACTTCTTTCCCAGCAGCTCCGCTATTTTTACCCCGCGATCCAGGGCAACCCAACAAAGGACTTTTGAGAAGGTGAAATGGGCTTCGCGGTTGCGATATTCCCAAATGCCCCGGTCCGGATCCATCCAGGTCTGGCGGACTGTCCTGACCAACGTCCGCACCACTGTCCATAATTCTTCGCTAATCGCTAAAGTATTGCGGAACAGTTTAAAATATTTGTAGATGACGTCAATTAAGACACCGTAAATATCATTCTGTTTTTGGAGATAGGCAGCGTTGCCGATCCGGACCGGTTTGGAACCTTGGTAGCCTTCCAACCAGGTGAGTTCTTTTTCGGTTAACGTTTGCTCACCCCGGATTCCGTACATGATTTGCATCTTTTGATCCTTGTACGGAATAACATTGAGAATAAAATTTAAAAACCGTTCCGCGCTGGAGTAATGCCCTAAAGTAGTCAGGACGGAAATCACCATTGAAGCATCACGGATCCAACAAAACCGGTAATCCCAGTTGCGGACTTCACCAATGGTTTCCGGCAGTGAGGTAGTGACTGCCGCCAGGATGGCGCCGGTCTTTTGGTAAGTCAGTAATTTTAAAATCAGTGAACTGCGGATAATCTCTTCCCGGTATTTACTGAATGTGGTTTCTTGGTCAATCCAGTTTAACCAGTAAGTTTTGGTCCGTTCAAACAAGAGCCGGATTCGGTCCAGATTGATTGGTAATATTTTCTCATTATAACTTAGTAAAAAGAAGTATTCATCATCGATAGCAATGGGTTCACCTTGGAGTACTTGCTGATAATTAAGATTTGAATAAAGGTAAACTGATTCGTAGGTCCCGGCCTCAGTATAGCTCTTGAGGTAATCCTCATAAATCTGGTGTTTGGTGTTAAAACGGGCATAAGCCAGTCTGGGGTTGTAACCAAATTTTGCCTTAGGATTACCTTTAAGCGGTATAATATACCGGATCAGGTCCGGGGGACAATGGACAACACCGCGATCTGTCTTATAACGGGGCATAAAATCGATTACCTTGAAAGCATTGAGACCGTTGTCGAAGACAGTCTCTAAAATATTGGTCCGCGGGAGGTAACGCTGGGAAATATGATAGGTAGCGTCAACATCTATACTGAATTCCCCTCCTTTTTTGCGGTCCAACAGTTTTCCGAAGACAAAGGGGGAATCAAAATCAGGCAGACAGCACCATTCAATTGTGCCGTTTTTGGAGATTAAGGCAGCACTGTTACAATTACCGATTACTCCATAGTTTAAATTGTCCATTTTTCACCCTCATAATTAATTAGTATATTATATGAATCGTTAAAAATTGGGATATATTGGAAAATATGATTTTTGAGATAAACTCAACAAACGGAGACTAATGCCTGGGTTGAAACGGGAGAATAAATACCACAAAGGAAATTATCAAGCGACAAATTGGAATGGTACCAAACAAGAAATGAAAATTAGAATTAAGTTTATCAGAGTTGTTTTTCAATGTCTTTGCAATAAAATTCAACAAAAATCCGCAAGCTCCTGTGAGTTTGGGCAGCTAGTTTACAGAAAAAATTCAGGCAGTCTTAAAAAGGTTTTTCAATTAAACCACGAACTACTAAAAATGGGGGTTGATGGGAATCAGGCACAAAAGTAAGTTTACAAAACATGCTTAGGAGGTTTTTGATGACAAGCGCCAGCAAACAGTATCAAGACCGGCGCCTCATTATTGTTTCGAACCGTCTGCCGGTCAGTATTTCAAAAACCAATGACGACCTTGCAATTCAGCCAAGTTCCGGAGGATTAGCAACCGGTCTGGCCTCTTTTCACCGTAACAGTAAAGGAATTTGGATCGGTTGGCCGGGTTTTTCACCGATCAGCCGCAAGGAAAAGGAGGCGCTGCAGAAGAAATTAATGGACCTGTTTCAATGCCTTCCGGTTTACCTCTCCGTCCAAGAGCTGAAGCGCTATTATGATGGATTCAGTAATAATACCTTGTGGCCGTTATTTCATTATTTTCTGACCCGGTGTACCTATGAGCAGATTGATTGGGAGTTCTATCAGTCGGTCAATTATAAGTTCTTTGAGCGGGTTATGGAAGTGGCCCGGGAAGATGATCTGATCTGGATCCATGATTACCACTTGTTACTGCTGCCGGAATTGATCCGCTCCGCCTTGCCGGAAGCAACCATCGGATTTTTTCTTCATATTCCCTTTCCTTCAATGGAAGTCTTTCGACAGCTTCCCTGGAGAAATGAGATCCTCCAGGGCATGCTTGGTGCCGATTTGTTGGGTTTTCATACCTTTGACTATTCGCGTCACTTTTTAAGCAGTGTCTTGCGGATTTTAGGAAAAGAGCATAACTACGGGCAGATTGTCAACGGACACCGGATTATTACGGTTAATACTTTTCCAATGGGGATTAATGCCCAACAATTTGAAGAGGCCGTCAACTCCGCAGCAGTCAAGCAAGAAATAGACCGGCTCAAAAGTTCCATTAAAACTGAGAAAATGCTTTTATCAGTCGACCGGTTGGATTTCACCAAAGGAATCCCGGAAAGAATAAAGGCCTATGAAAGATTTTTAGAACAATATCCCGAGTGGCACGGTAAAATTACTTATGTGATGCTTTGTGTGCCGTCACGGGACAAAATTCTCCAATATCAACAGCTTAAACGGGAAGTCGACGAATTGGTGGGCCGGGTCAACGGCCGGTTTAATACCCCCGATTGGACGCCGATCTTATACATGTACCGTTCAGTGCCCTTTGAAGTGTTAGTCAGTCTCTACAGCTGTGCTGATTTAGCCCTGGTCTGCCCCTTGCGGGACGGTATGAATTTAGTAGCCAAGGAGTACGTAGCCTGTCAAAGCGTAGCCCGGAAAGGCATGTTAATCTTGAGTGAAACCGCAGGCGCGGCAGCCGAGTTAAGTGAGGCGATCTTTGTCAACCCGAATAACATTGAAGGAATTGCCGCGGCCATTGCTGAAGGTTTAAAGCTGACGGAGACCGAGAAAATTAACGCGATCCAGGTAATGACCAGCCGAATTAATCATTATAATGTTTTCCGGTGGGGTGAAGATTTCCTGGAGCAATTACTGACTGCCAAAGAGAACCAGGAACAGAAGCGGAAGTTTTTGATCCAGGGAAAACTGATTAACCGTCTCCAACATAATTATGACCTTGCGCAACGGCGGCTGTTTTTATTGGATTACGACGGTACCCTGGTCCCCTTTGCCCGTAAACCGGAACTGGCCCGTCCCGACGCCCAACTATTGGCTACTCTAAGCGGATTGGTAAAGGAGCCCCATAATAAAGTAGTGATCATTAGCGGACGGGATCGGGAGTTTCTCTGGAAATGGCTGGACACCACCGGTGTGGATTTAATAGCGGAACATGGGGCCTGGATCAAAGTTGCCGGCCGGGAGGAGTGGGAAACACAGGCCAAAGGATTAACCAGCCAGTGGAAAGAGACAATCTTACCGGTGATGGAGAAATTTGTGGAGCGGACTCCGGGATCGTTTATCGAAGAAAAATCATTTGCCTTGGTTTGGCACTATCGGAAAACTGAACCGGAGTTAGGCACGACTAAAGCCAATGAACTTCGGGATGCCCTGAAAGAACTGCTTTCCGGAACTAATCTCCATGTGCTGCTGGGAAATAAGGTTGTAGAAGTTAAACCGGCAGATATTAATAAAGGAAAAGGGGTTTTATACTATCTGGAGCAAAATCCCGGCTGGGACTTTATTCTGGCTTTAGGTGATGATTACACCGACGAAGATATCTTTGCGGTTTTGCCGGAGGACGCCTGGGGAATTAAGATTGGCTTTGAACCGTTTTCTAAAGCCCGTTTCTATCTGGAGTCTTCTGCCGGCGCCCGGGAGTTGTTGCGCCATTTGGTAAACCGTCAGCCTGACCAATCCTGAGCGGCCGTAAGGCCGCTCAGGTCTTTAATTGAGCCGGTAAAATTGATACGCCGGGTTAATGAGTAATTACTGCAGTCCTCAAGGGGTTACTTGTAGATTGGGTAGAATTAATTTGCTTTGCTAACAGTTGGACGTAGCGCTAGTCCCTTGCCCGGTGTTAGTTGTCTAAAAGCGGACTGTTGGAGAGCTTATGCCAACAGTCCGGTGTTTAGAAAAACTGTTTATTTAAGACGTTATAAACGGATAATGTTAATACGTTCATTATTATTGCGCCAATCACTATCTGCTGAGAATTAATAGGGTTGCAGCTAGTTGTTGTCGGCGACTGTTTCGGTTCCTAAAAGACGGCTTAAAGCAACGGTAGCCAACTCAATTTTACCGTATTCTTTGACTTTTTCCAGATCACGGGCAAGAATTGCCTGGCTGAATTCCTGGGTAATGCCTAAATAACCGGAGAGGGCTTCGGCTAAACGATCTTTGCTTAAAGTATCCAGGTAAGCCCAGTCTTGGACCAGAATGGTTTCAGCTTCTGCCGGAGTAAGCCCCATTGCCACCATTTTGTCATAGAGTCCGCTTTGAAGGTCGCTTTTGAGAGTATCCCAGTCTCCGGCGAGGAGCGCGCTGATCTGCTCCGGTTTAAGGTTTCCTTTGGTATAGGAGCTGATCCTGGAGAGTAAGTCGTTTTTAGTTACTTTTCCGTATGCTTTAAAGAATTTGACCTCACCTGAGGGTACGGCGATGGCGGTAGCCTCATCTCCGGAAAGTAAGGAATCCATGGGAGCAGTTGCGTTATTACGCAAGATTACGGTTTCCGCAGTGATCAGACTGAGTAACGGTTCATTACCATTGCCTTGAATATTCACTAGCCCGGTATCAGGGTCAACGCTGGTAATCTTCCCTTTGGTCACTGAGATCTGGCTTAAAGCCTGTACCGACCAGGCAGCTTCTGCCCGGGTGGCTGCTTGATCAGGGTAAAACTGGTTTTGATAATTGGTAGGAAGGATACCCAGTTTTTGGGCAATTTCCACATAACGATAGGATGAATGGTTCGGCGGCACATCGCTAAAACTGGTAGGCCACTCTTCGTTATACTGTTCTTGGGCAGTGCCCAGATGGAGCACCCGGCTGAGCATGGTCACCATTTGGCCGCGGGTCAAGCGGCTTTCCGGCCGGAAAGTACCGTCGCTATAATTGTTCATCACCTTTTGTTCAGAGGTTGCGCCAATATAATCGGCGGCCCAATGACCGGCGATATCGGTAGCGCTGGACTTAGCGGATGCCCGATAGCCAAAGGTTTTGGCGATAATTTTCGCAAATTCCGCCCGGGTGATCGGTTGGTCAGGTTTAAAGGTCCCATCAGGATAACCATGGATCGCCCCTTTGGCAACTAAGGTTCGAATAGGTTTTTCCGCCCAATGATTTTGAATATCGGATATTTCCGGGTTAGCTTGAGCTACTGAAGCAACCGTCAGTATTAAAGCGAATAAGCCGGTAAGTTGCAAAGGAAAACGTTTCAGATTCATTTTGTAAAGCTCCTTTCAGTAATCTAGAACAAAACAGATTTCTAGTTGACATAAGTTTTGATGATGTATTTCGCTGTCCAACCGGTAGTTCCTTTGAGTAATTCCTGGTGTAACTGGTGCAAAGCCAACAACAATGGCGGACATCGGTATACCTGCCAGCCGTTAAAATTTGGCTTATTGTAATTAAAGAAACACTTAAAGGGGCAACTCTTTTTGGGGGAACAAATTCTCTAAAAAAAGTGTCAAAGAGGTAAACCTACTTTTGATGACTATCGATTTAGGCTTACTTAAGGGATGCAACGCTGCATTTAACGAAAGGTTTCCGGTGAGATCCTGGTTAAGTGGAGAAAACTAACCAATTAGCATAAAGATCAATCTTGATTCCCCGTCCGGCAATGGTATAATGAATTCAAGATCTGGATTTATTTCAAAAAACTATTGCACAGAAACATAAATTGCCAGACGGAGGGGGATGGCTTTTTGGAAGAACAAACCCTGATCAAGCGCTGTCAGTCCGGAGACATGGCTGCCTTCGAAATTTTACTGGGAAACTACGAAAAATTAATATATAATCTCTGTTACCGTTATTTTGGAAACCAATACGATGCTTCGGATGTCGGGCAAGAGGCTATGGTCCGGGTTTTCCGGAAAATCAAAGAATTTAACGGTAAATCTTCTTTTAAAACCTGGTTATACCGGGTAGTAACCAATTTATGCCTGGATGAATTGCGGCGGCGAAAAACTAAGACCATATCACTGGATGAGATTAAAGAACAAGGCTATGAACCAATCACCAATTATCACAATCCAGAGGAAGCTGCGGAGTCGCTGGAAAAATATGCAATCATTCAAGAGGTTTTATTAACGCTTTCCCGAGAGCATCGGACCATTCTAATTTTAAAAGATGTGGAAGGTTTAGAATACAATGAGATCGCTCAAATCTTAGATTGCAGTCTCGGCACGGTTAAATCGCGTTTAAACCGGGCTCGCGAAGCATTTCGGAAACGGTTGGCGGTTGAACCCCGCTACAGTATATTAAGGGAAAGGAGTGTACAGGCATGAGGTGTTCGGGAAAAAAAGACAATGGGGAGCGCTTAGTGGAAAAAAGTGAAACCGCTCAGCTTGACCCCATATTACAAGAACATTTGGCTGAATGTGCCGCCGGTCGGGAACAGTTGCAGGTCTCCGACTGCATCCGGCTTTTGGGACAAATGCCTCGGGTTACACCGGATGCGGCATTTTCAGCTGCCTGGAAAAAGCGGCTGCATCAAGAAGCAGCGCGGCAAGCATCGCCTCTGACCTTGACAGCATTTTTAAATCGGGTGTCATGGCGGCCGGTCTTGGGCACAGCGATGCTGGTAGCCGTCAGTTTAGCCGGATATGCAATGTTTTACTCCAAACCGGTGGCCCCGCTTAAAAAAACGGTAACTGGCCAAGTACTGGGAAGGACTGCAGCCACGGAAGTTGTACTTTACGAGTTGAAGATCGTGGAATTCGGACCCAAAAGTAAGGAAGTACAAAAGCTAATCCGTAACTACCGCAGTTCCCATGAGGGAGGAGTAGCCTTGATGCTCCGGCAGCAGCGGGAAGATTGGTCGGTACTTAGTGGATTAACCCTAGCCGAAGTTAAAAAACTCCAAAGAAAACTGGAAGCAATTGGTGCCAAAGTTGAAGTGGTAGCAAATTGTGATTAATCTTTAGCAACAATATATTGATAGCTTAATTTAAATTAAACACAAAATGTTGGGTTAGAAGTGAACGAGGGTGAATTAGGCGATTTTTCTAAATGATAAATGTTTTTTGACCATTTATATAATACTATTAATTAATTTCAGTAGTGATTATGGTGTTACCCGGAATAATATGAGTCCGGGTAACTTTTTTAAAAATATGTTAAGCGGCAACAAATTGCTTTGTTCTTTTTATAAATACGGAATTACTCAACCAAATGTAAAAGAGGATTTTGGCGATGGTTAGGGAAACTAATTTTAAATTAGCTTTATAATTTAAGGAATTGCCTAATTCTGATTTAAGCTTTAGCCCTTGTGACCAAAGGGTTTATTTAAGGTAATTATGCAATTCCCTCAATTGGGAGTATTTTAGAGTTGCAATATTTAACTGTTACCGAATTGACTTACGCGCTCAAACGGTTAATTGAGGATCATGTTATCTTGGACGGGATTTGGATCAAAGGGGAAATCTCTAATTTTACCCGTCATACTTCCGGTCACCTCTATTTTACCTTAAAAGACGCCAATGCCCGGCTGAGTTGCGTGATGTTTAAAACTCAAGCCCGTTACCTTCATTTTAAACCGGAAAATGGGCAGGCGGTATCGGTGCAAGGCCGGCTCTCGGTTTATGAGAAGAACGGCAATTACCAATTATATGTTGAGCAGATGGAACACGATGGCTTAGGTGGTTTGTTTCAGGCCTTTGAAAAATTAAAACAAAAGCTGGCCGCCGAAGGCCTCTTCGACTCCGAACGGAAACGGCCTTTACCGGAATTACCGCAAAAGATTGGGGTAATTACTTCACCAACCGGCGCCGCAGTCCGGGACATTATTAAGATTTTAAAGCGGCGCCGTCCCAATCTGGATATTTTAATTATTCCCGCCCAGGTACAAGGAGAGGAGGCTCCAGCTAGCCTGGTGAAGGCATTGCAGGAAGCTGCCCGGATTCCGGATCTGGATCTGGTGATTACCGGCAGGGGCGGGGGTTCCCTGGAAGAATTATGGGCTTTTAATGATGAGCGAGTGGCCCGGGCGATCGCGGTGTTTCCAAAACCAGTGATCGCGGCAGTCGGTCATGAAACCGATTTTACCATTGCTGACTTTGTTGCTGATCTTCGGGCGCCGACTCCATCGGGTGCCGCGGAGTTGGCTGTGCCTGACCAAGCTGCTTTAAAACGCAACCTGCTGGTTTTAGAACAAAGATTAGTCATTTCCATGAAACGGAGGTTCCAAAATCAACAGCAGGCTTTGGGGAAATTGGTTGCCGGTAAGGTATTTGTCCGGCCCAAAGCGGTATTGCTGGATCCGCGCCGTCAGGAACTGGACCAGCTAACCGAGGAGCTGATCCGCTGTTTCAAGCATGGTTTGCAACTGAAACGGGAATGGTTTTCTAAATTAACCGGGAAATTAAATGCCTTGAGTCCGCTGGCTACTTTAGAGCGTGGTTATGCCCTGGCGCAGCGGCTGGACGGTACCCTGATCAAGCATTCCGCGGAAGTAGCGCTCGGTGAACAATTCCGGCTCCGGCTGGCTTCCGGGGTATTAAGGTGTGAAGTTAAGGCAAAGGAGGACTGAAGATGGTTAAAGGAAAGCAAGCAGAAGCAGCCGCCGAGGCGGTACTGACTTTTGAAGCGGCAATGGAACGTTTGGAAGCCATTGTACAGCGTTTGGAAGCCGGCGACGTACTTTTAGAGGAGAGTTTAAATCTGTTTGAAGAAGGAATTAAACTGGCTAAATTTTGTTCCGGCCAATTGGATGCAGCCGAAGGTAAACTCCAGATTCTGCTGGGGTTTGAGGGCGAGGAACCAAAACTGGGCGAGTTTAAGTTAAACGTAGAGGAGAATTAAGTTGATGCTGCCTAAAAATGAGCTGTTTGAAGCTTTAAAACAACGTGAAGCCATGCTCCTTACTATTTTCAACCGGGAGGAATACCAAGCAAGTTTCCAGCCGGAGCCATTACGTCAAGCGGTCTATTCCTACTTGCTGCGGCCAGCGAAGCGGTTTCGCCCGGGAGTACTCCTGTTTAGCTGCGGCGCAGTAGGCGGTGAGGAAGAAACCGCCCGGTTGGCTGCGGCAGCAGTCGAAGTTTATCATACCTGGACCCTGGTTCATGATGATATTATCGATAATGACCCGAAACGTCGCGGGATGCCGACGGTACATGAAGAATTTCGCCGGAAAGCTCTGGATTGTGGTTATTCACCCCGGGAAGCGGTGGATCTGGGCCGCAATATTGCAATTTTAGCCGGCGATCTGCAACATGCCTGGTCGGTCCGGCTCCTCCTGGACACGGTCAAGTTGGGTGTTCCGGCTGCAGTGGTTCTGGACCTGCTTTCCCGGATGGAAGTGGACTTAACTAACGGACTGGTGGAAGGGGAAGCTTTAGATGTGCTCTTTACAAAACGGGAGATTGGTGAATTAACCGAAGCAGAAGTCTTGCGTATGCTGGAGTTGAAGACCGGAGTCCTGTATGGGTACGCCGCAATGGCCGGAGCGGCCATCGGGCTAAAACAGACTGTAGGTGAAAATCGGTTGATCGCCGCCCTGAGCCGCTTCGCCCGAAAGTGTGGGGTCGCTTTTCAACTTCAGGACGATATTCTCGGAATTACCGGAAATGAGCAACGGTTGGGTAAAGCGGTCGGTTCCGACCTTCGGGAAGGCAAACGGACCACCATTGTCCTCCATGCTTTTGCAAATGCCGGAGCACAGGAACAACGATTTTTAAAGGAAAAACTGGGCAATGCGGCAGCCTCTGACGAAGATCTTGCCCGGGTCAAACAGATTCTGATTGCGAATAACGGGATTGAGTATACCCGGCAATTGGCCGAGTCTATTGTAGCTCAAGCAGTTCGGGAAATTGAGCCTTTAGATGATTCCATCTATAAGCAACTGTTATTGAGTTGGTCGCAATATGTGGTTAACCGGGAATTTTAGAGGGAGTGAGGGAATTTTTTTGGACGATTTTTTCACGGGAATTTCCCATAACCAGGTGCTTTGGGTTGCTTTATCGGCGTGGATGTTAGCGCAATGTCTCAAAGTCATCTTCTATTTTATCAAGGAGAAGCGGATTAATTTTCGCCGTTTTGTGGGAGCCGGGGGTATGCCCAGTTCCCATTCGGCACTGGTTGCTTCCTTGGCTACCGCCATTGGGATCGAGTACGGCTGGGATAGTAGTAATGCTGCTATGGCTATGATTTTTGCCTTTATCGTAATGTATGATGCCGCCGGAGTCCGTTTAGCCGCCAGCCGTCAGGCGGTGACTCTCAATAAGATTGTGGATGAGCTCTTTAAAGAAGGCGAGATCCATCAAGAACGATTAAAGGAGTTGCTGGGCCATACTCCGGTAGAAGTAATTGCCGGTGCAGCTTTGGGAATCGTGATGGCCTATCTTTTGATGTAAGCCTTCCTAAATTGGGAGAAAGCTTTTTGTACACTGAGAAAAAAGTATGATATAATAATGCGCAAAGGGATGGTGTAGTATCCTAGTCAAGGTAACCAGCTTCGAAGACGGGCCTAAAAATCCGTTGCGGGCACATCGATGAAGTCCCTGGTGCTGGCCGCCGACGCCCAGTCGGGAGTTGGTGCTGGGGGTTAAGGTTGTTGGGGCGATCTACAATGGCATGTAGGCGTAGACCCCACTACCGTGGAGGCCCAAGTTCGTGGGAATCCCGTTTTATAAAAAGACGAGCGTGCACTACGGCTTGGGGGTAAACCTGCATATGGTACGGTAGCTGATACTTAGTATCGGTGCAGTGTAGCCTGCCTTGAGCGGATTGGGAGGATATGGGTACCAAGTTTTTCGGTTTTTCTGCAGGGACCGTAAAACTCTCTGCCATTGAAACCTAATTTGCAAAAGAGGCTAGAAACTGGTCGGCCTTGTTGAGGAAAACTCCTAGGCTATTCGATCTCGAGGTTCACTGGGGATTGCAGTGTGGACTAAGTGGTAATCCAGTCCCGCCTTTGGCGACAAGGCGGAACAGTCTTAATGGGGAACCACCTTGGCGGTGACGCCGGGGCGACTTTTGGGAAAACCTACTGGACCTTAAGCCACAATATTTACTCAGTGAATACCATCCCTTATTATGCACTTTTATTTATACTAAAACTAATCGGCCTGCTTTGGGTCTATTTTTGTATAAAGATTCAGTTTTGGATCTACATAGAATTATTAGTTATGAAATTGTCTGGATTGTTTAAAATAATGAGAACAAGGTGATTTTTTGGCGTCTCAACCAATTGTTCATGCCTTTAGAATTGCCGGAACGACTTTTACCATTTCTTTGGTAATCTCCTATTTATCCGGGTTTAATTTAGGACTGACGCTTTCATTGATAATCTTAGCTTTAGTAGTTTTGGTAGGAATTATCTTTGATGTGGTTGGGACAGCGGTTACTGCCGCCGAAGAGAAGCCCTTCCATGCCATGGGCGCCGATAAAGTCCATGGTTCCCGGGAAGCGATCTATCTAATCCGTCATGCGGATCTGGTGGCTAACTTCTGCAACGATGTAGTGGGTGATATTGCCGGGACCATCAGTGGCGCGTTGGCGGCGGCGATTGTGCTCCAGTTAGCCCAAAATGGCTGGCCAGTTAATGAGCTGATAAATGCAGCGGTGATTGCCTTGATCGCTGCCTGTACCGTTGGCGGAAAAGCTCTCGGAAAATCTTATGCAATTAACCAGGCGAATCAGATTGTCTTTTACGTCGGAAAACTGCTGTCATGGCTAAAGCTTGTGGATGCCGATTTGAAAAAGGCCAAACGGAAAAACCGGTCAAACTTACGAAAGGTTAGAAGAAACCATGGGTAGTATCTTAAACTCGATCAATGGCCCTGCGGATTTAAAACGATTGAATATAAGGCAGTTGGAGGAGTTGGCGGTGGAAATCCGCCAGTTTTTGTTGGAAACCGTTGCCCAGACCGGAGGTCATCTTGCCCCCAATCTGGGAGTGGTAGAGTTGACGCTGGCGCTCCATACGACGTTTAATAGTCCGGAAGACCAGATTGTCTGGGATGTCGGCCATCAATCCTACGT
>DATCLA010000129.1:0-8631 GCA_036564195.1 Bacillota bacterium | reverse complement strand
CGGTTAACGGTAAGATGATTGCTAAAAGCGCGCAAGAGTTTAAAAAATCTAAGTCTGATGTATTATAATATAAAAGTAAAAAAATCAATAACTGAAGGTGATTCTTGTGACTACGATTTATCCAACTCGGGCCCAGGCTTTTACTCTGTTGCAGCAGTATACTAAGAATGAGTCTTTAATTAAACATGCCCTGGCAGTTGAGGCAGTGATGCGTCATTTTGCGCAACGGTTCGGTGAGGATCCCGAAAAATGGGGGATCATCGGCTTAGTCCATGATTTGGATTATGAACAATTCCCGACTGAGCATTGTGTTAAAGTAAGTGAAATTTTAAAAGAACAGAACTGGCCGGAGGATTATATCCGGGCGATAGTCAGTCATGGTTGGCAAATCTGTTCTACAGTTGAGCCCCAAGAACCCATGGAAAAGGTTTTGTATACCATTGATGAATTGACGGGGTTAATTACTGCCGCTGTTTTGGTACGTCCCGATAAGAATATTTTTAACTTGGAAGTCAAATCGGTACGGAAAAAGTGGAAGGAGAAGAGTTTTGCCGCCGGAGTCAACCGGGAGATCATTGCCACAGGTGCAAAAATGCTGGAAATGGAGTTACCGGAGGTGATTGCGGAGACCATCCAAGGTATGCAAAAGGTAGCGGCAGAGTTAGGGCTGGATGGGCAGAAGTGAGACAAATAAGGTTGCAACGAAATCATAACACATTAGGTGCATAGCTATTACTAAGTTGTTTATAAACACTAACAGGAGTTTGCCAATTTCGCAACCCCTTTTTTAATGCCTACGTGGATTCGATGCTAAATCGGGTAGTCGGAAGGTACGAAAGAAATAATTGTAAATCATCTCAAAGATTGTTAAAATTTGGTAAGGAGTTGTTGAACAATTCTGCATTAAGGTAAGGGAGGGGGTTTTTAAAGCAAAGACCGGCATGATCATTACTGTTACCGGGTTAATGCTGAATTAAGTCTGGAGTTAGGAAATTAGAGGAGGCAGCGACGGCTAAAAACATTGTTGGGAGGGAAGGAAATGAAAAGGTATCTGACTTTATCGTTTGTCTTTGTTTTACTTATTGGATTAGTAATATCAGCTAATATGTCAATGTCGGCAGAAACGACTATTACTGAGCTGAATGATGATTGGTTGCATGTTGAGGGTACCAATATTGTCGATCGGTACGGCAATAAGGTATGGTTAACCGGTGCCAACTGGTTTGGTTTCAATTGTAGAGAGCGGATGCTGTTGGACTCTTATCACAGCAATATCGTAGCGGATATTGAGATGGTGGCCGATAAGGGTATTAATGTTGTCAGACTCCCGATTGCCACCGATTTATTATATGCCTGGAGTAAAGGTCAATATCCGCCTTCAACGGATACAAGTTATAATAACCCGGATTTAGCCGGGTTGAACAGTTTTGAATTATTCCAATTTATGCTGAAAAATTTCAAAAGGGTCGGAATTAAAGTTATTCTTGATGTCCATAGTGCCGAAACCGATAATCAGGGACATAACCACCCACTTTGGGTCAAAGGTTCGATTACTGAAGAAATATTTAAATCGGCCTGGGTATGGGTAGCCAACCAATTTAAGAATGATGATACCATTATCGGTTTTGACCTTAAAAATGAACCTCATACCAATAGCGGCACTTTAAAAATCCTGTCGGAATCGGCAATTTGGGATAACTCGGATCGGGCCACCAACTGGAAAAGAGTAGCTCAGGAGACTGCATTGCTGATTTTGGATGTCCATCCCAATGCGCTGATATTTGTCGAAGGGGTAGAGATTTATCCTAAAGATGGCCTTTGGGATGATGCTCAAATCGATACCAGTCCCTGGACAGGAAAGAATGATTACTATAGTAACTGGTGGGGCGGTAATCTGCGGGGTGTAAAAGATTATCCGATTGATTTAGGAAAATATCAGAAACAGCTGGTTTATTCCCCTCATGATTATGGCCCCATCGTTTATGAGCAGGAGTGGTTTAAAGGCGCTTTTGTTACTGCAGATGATAAAGAAGCCCAAAAAATATTATATGAGCAATGTTGGAGAGATAACTGGGCCTTCATTATGGAAGAGGGAATCGGTCCTTTACTGTTGGGTGAATGGGGAGGGATCACCGAAGGTGACCATCAACTCCTTGAATTGAACAAGAAATATTTAAGAGCAATCCGCGATTATATTGTGGCAAATAAATATAAGTTGCATCACACTTTCTGGTGTATCAATATTGATTCGGCTGATACGGGTGGATTGTTTACCCGTGGCGAAGGAACCGCCTTTCCCGGCGGGAGGGACCTTAAGTGGAACGACAATAAGTATGATAATTATTTATTGCCTACTTTATGGAGGAACAGTGAAGGAAAGTTTATCGGCTTAGACCATAAAATCCCCTTGGGTAAAAACGGTGTGGCGCTGGACGCCGACTCGGGTGCTACCAGTAAGCCGACTGTAACTCCGACTTTGCTCCCTAGTCTCAGCCCCAGTCCGACCTTAAGCCCAAGCCCAAGCAGTAGTCCGTCAGCAACGCCCACTGCTGCCGCTGCGGTAACTTATACCGTGAATGATTGGGGGGGTGGCGCTACGGTAAGTATTACCATTACAAACAAGGCAGCGGAGGCAATTCAAGGTTGGACCTTAGTATGGTCATTCCCGGGTAACCAAAAGATAGTGAATATGTGGAATGCCAGTTATCAGCAGAGCGGCAGTACAGTAACTGCAAAAAATAACGATTATAATGCAATGCTCCCCGCCGGTGGCAGTATTTCCTTTGGATTTAACCTCACTTACAGCGGTTCCAATGCCAAACCGACGGCCTTTACTTTGAACGGAAGGGCGTGTACGACTGATTGACCTGATTTATCTACAGTGTCCTTGCAGATTAAGATTTTAAGATTTTACTAGGGTAAAAATTAGGAAGCCCAAACTTGGCAATCTGTTTCCAAATGTTTTAATTAAGCGCTGCCCCTGCAGCACTATTTTTAGGTTTTTTGGAACGGGGAACTTTAGGTTAAGGAACAGCTGGGAGATGGTTAGCATACCATTTTGGGCATACTGATAAAGAGCAAAATAGTAATATTAAAGGATGAATGAAAATATGCCCGAAACCAAATATACTAACCGTCTGATCTATGAAACCTCACCTTACCTTCGCCAACATGCGCATAATCCGGTGGATTGGTACCCTTGGGGCGCTGCGGCTTTCCAAAAGGCAAAGCAAGAAGATAAACCGCTCCTTTTATCCTGCGGCTATTCAGCCTGCCACTGGTGTCATGTTATGGAAAGGGAGTCTTTCGAAGATCCGGAGATTGCTGCCTTAATGAACCGGTACTTTGTCAATATTAAAGTCGATCGGGAGGAACGGCCGGACATTGACCAAATCTATCAGCAAGCAGTCCAGCTGTTAACCGGCCAGGGCGGTTGGCCGTTGACGGTTTTTTTAGACCACGACGGTAAACCCTTCTTCGGCGGGACCTACTTTCCGCCCCGCCCCTTGTACGGACGGAGCAGCTTTCCCCAGGTGCTTGAGGCGATTCACCAAAAATGGACCGGGGAAAGGGAGACCATCAGCCGGAGCGGTCGGGAAATCGGACGGTACCTTCAAGACGGGCAAACACCGCCGGATACTGCGGTGCAGGACCTACCGGAGGATTTGCCGGTACGGGCCAGCTTAAATCTTTACCATCATTACGACCGGGAGTATGGCGGGTTCGGGACTGCCCCGAAATTTCCTACTCCCAGCCTGCTGCAATTATTGTGCGCGTCGGGGGTGTTGGACCGGCAGCCGCAAGTGGTGGAAGCGGTGCTGTTTACCTTGGAGCAGATGGCAAGGGGCGGGATCTATGACCAGCTGGGGGGCGGATTCCACCGTTATGCCACGGACCGCTACTGGTTAGTTCCCCATTTTGAAAAGATGCTTTACGATAACGGCCAATTGCTAAAGTTGTATGCCATCGGTTACCAGCTTCGTCCGAACCCGGATTTTCAAGCGGTGGTGGCGGAGACCGCTGCTTATCTCCGCCGCGAAATGCAAAGTCCCGAAGGAGGGTTTTATGCCACCCAGGATGCGGACAGTGAAGGAGTAGAGGGCAAGTACTATGTCTGGAGAATTGGCGAACTGCAACAGGAGTTGACTCCGGCTGAGTTCGAGCTGGTACGGAACTACTATAATGTGACTGAAGATGGCAATTTTGAAGGGTCGAATATCTTAAATCGTATGGCCGCTCCGGGCAGCCCAGCGGCTCAGGTACCGCAGGAGATATTGGTCAGCGCTAAACGCAAACTCTTTAGCGTCCGGGAAAGACGGGTCAAACCGTTTTTAGACCGGAAGATCATTGTCAGCTGGAACGGGTTGGCCATTAGCGGTCTGGCCTACGCTTATCAGGTGTTGGGAAGGGATGCCGATTATCACGGGGCCCGGCAGGCGGCGGAGTTTCTATTAAACCGGGTTCGGCTAGGGGACGGCAGCCGGGCGCGGATCTTTATTAACGGCCAGGCAAAAGTGGCGGCAATGTTGGATGATTATAGCTTTCTGGCCCAGGGATTGCTGGACCTGTATGAAGCCGATTTTGATTCACAATGGTTGGAAAAGGCGGTGGAACTGACCAGTCAGGCCCGGGAACGCTTTGGGACTAGGGAAGGAATTTATTACCTGACTGCCGCTGGCGGAGAAACCTTGGCGGCACGTCCGGTTTCCCGGTATGACCAAGGGATTCCCAGCGGGGTCTCTGTCCAGGCCAGCAATTTATTAAGGCTGGCGGCGTTTACGGGAAAAACGGAGTGGCAAGCGGAGGCCGAGCAGATCCTGAAGGCTTACTCTGCAGGGCTGGAACGGAAAGCCTGGGGGTGCGCCGGGTTAATTACTCAGCTGGCGCTTTTGCACCACGGTATGGCGGAGTTTGTCTTTCTCAGTAAATCAAGGGAGCTGCCGGAGCTGCTCCAAAAACTGCGACGGGTCTATATTCCCAACCGGGTTTTGGCCTGGACTCCGGTCGGGCAGGACTTAACGGAACACCCTGCCCGGGAACTGTTTCAAGGTCGTCAGCCGGTCAATGACGCCCCAACCTGTTATATCTGTGTCAATCGGCAATGCCATCCGCCGGTGACCGGATGGAGTGAGTTAGTAGCATATCTCAGTTTGAGTTAAGACCACCAAAATGGAGAGCTCCGATAAGTTCTACCGGCCGTTGGAACTGTCGGCTAAGATCAATTGAAATTTACCCGCTAATATGTGGTACCGGTAGCCGGTTGCAGTTTGGGCAATTGTAATGATTAAGTAACAAAATAAATTGAATAATTTTCTAATAAGAGGGATTGGTTTATAATATAATGATAATTATAGTTAATATATGATTTTTAAATCTCCCAAGAACTGTTCTGAATTAGCTGGGTAATTGAGGTGTAAAATGAGCGCTGAACTTTATATTGTGGGGCATAAAAATCCGGATACGGATTCGATCTGTTCCGCAATTGCTTATGCAGAACTCAAAAAGAAAATGGGGATTCCGGCAATTCCGGCCCGCTTAGGAGAGATTAACCAGGAGACTGAGTTTGTCCTGAAATATTTCCAGGTGGTAGTACCTCAATATTTAGAGACCGTCAGGACCCAAGTTTCCGATTTGAATTTGGATATAGTTAGTCCGGCCTCTCCTAATATTTCCATTAAAACCGCGTGGAACCTGATGAAAAAGCACAATCTGAAAGTGATTCCTGTGGTTGATGACCATGAACGTTTATTGGGTGTGGTAACTTTATCCGATATTACCAATAAGTATATGGATACCATCGAGAATAATCTCATTGCTTCAGCCCAGACCCCTTTAAGGAACATTCTGGAGACGATTAATGCTGAATTAGTCTGTGGTAGCGAAGCGGAGTACCATTCTTCCGGCAAAGTAGTGATTGCGGCCATGGCGCCGGAACAGATGGACCCTTTTGTGGAAGCAGGTGACATTGTCATCTCAGGTAACCGGCACGACTGTCAAATCAGGGCGATTGAATTAGGGGCAAATTGTTTAATCGTAACCTGCGGCAGTTCAGTTGATCAGGATGTCCTCAACCTGGCAAAAAAGCAAGGTTGCCTGGTGATGACCACACCGAATGATACCTTTAATACCACGTGCTTAATTAACCAAAGTGTCCCGATTAGCTCGGTGATGACCTCATCCCAGCTGGTATACTTTCATATTGATGATTTTGTCGATGAGATTAAGGAGAAGATGTTGCAGACCAGATTCAGGAGTTATCCGGTGGTTGATACGGAAGATCGGGTGAAAGGGTTTGTTTCCAGGTATCATCTGATCTCGCCCCGGCGTAAAAATCTTATCCTACTGGACCATAATGAAAAGTCACAGTCGGTAGAGGGAATTGATCAAGCCGAGATCGTGGAGATTATTGACCATCACCGGGTAGGTGATATTCAGACCGGAAATCCCATTTATGTTGTAAATGAGCCGGTAGGAAGTACTGCGACGATTATTGCCAACAAGTATTTTGACAATGGTATTCGGCCGTCCCGGAAAGTGGCCGGTCTTTTGTGCGCTGCGATTATCTCCGATACGCTTAAGTTTAAGTCGCCTACCAATACTTATTATGATAAAGCTACTGCTTTGAAATTGGCCGAAATTGCCGGAATTGAAATCGAAGAATTTGCCGAGCTAATGTTTAAAAAAGGCACCTCTCTGGAGGGAAAGACCGTCCAACAAATCTTGCACCAGGATTTTAAATATTATAATTTTGGAAAATATAAGGTTGGGATTAGTCAGGTAAATACGACGGATAAAGAGAGTATCAATGAGATTAAAGCAGAATTATTGGATTATATGAAAGAATTCTGTAACAAAAATGATTACAATTTATTGTTGCTGATGGTAACGGATATTATTAATGAGTCATCGGAAATATTTTTTGCCGGTAAAGATAAAATGCTGCTATTTCAAGCTTTTAATCAAGAGGTCCAAGAAAACAGTATTGTGTTACCGGGAGTGGTTTCCCGTAAAAAACAGGTAGTTCCGAACATTGCCCATACCGCAATCTTATAAAGGACGGTTGGTTTGTCCGTAGCCAGTAATGATTAAAAGGGTAACCACCTATTGATCTGCTCTGCAGTGGGTTGACAGATCTTGATCATGCGAAGTATAGTTTGATTAAACAGAGTCTTAACATGTTCTACCTGAATTTAAGGAGACTAAGATGGAACATTTCAAGCAATCGGGTGAGGCGAAGGTTCCAATTTACTTATTAGTTAAAAGATTTAGTCCGGGCTCAGGAAAGCCGGAGCCGCCAATCGGAACCGGCAGGTTATGATGGGACGACCGGAATTATTAATCCCTGCCGGTAATTTAGAGAAACTGCGGACAGCAATTCTCTATGGCGCGGATGCTGTTTATGTGGGAGTTCCGGGCTTAAGTTTACGAGCGGCACAAGCCGAGTTGAGCCTGGCTGAGTTGGAACTGGGGATCGCTGAAGCCCACCGGGCGGGAGTTAAGGTCTACGGAGCGGTTAATATCTTTGCCCGCAATAGCGACTTACCAAAAATTACTGAGGCTATTGCGCAACTGGCTGCCTTGAAGATCGATGCTCTGATCGTCAGCGATCCCGGTGCGGTACAGCTAATCCGGAAAGTGGCTCCCCAGCTTCCGCTGCACCTTAGTACCCAGGCAAACACCACCAATAACGAAGCGGTCCGGTTCTGGCTGGCCCAAGGGATCCGCCGGGTGGTATTGGCGCGGGAGTTAAATTTGGAAGAAATAACCGAAATAGCCAGAGCCGTCCCGGAGATGGAGTTAGAACTGTTTATTCACGGGGCGATGTGTATCGCCTATTCCGGGCGGTGTTTTCTCTCCGCTCAGCGGAACCGGCGCAGTGCCAACCGGGGCGACTGTACCCAACCGTGCCGCTGGGAGTATGCGCTTTGCGAGTTATCCCGTCCCAATGATCCAATTTTAATGGAAAGCGATGGCCGGTATACTTATTTGCTTAACTCCAAGGACCTGTGTATGATTGAATATTTACCGGAAGTTCTGCGGACGGGGGTTACCAGTTTAAAAGTTGAAGGTCGGATGAAATCCGTTTACTATGTGGCTGTAGTAACCCGGACCTACCGTCAGGCCCTCGATGCTTACTTTGAGAATCCCCAATCCTACCGTTGCCGGCCGGAGTGGCTGGCGGAACTGGGTAAGGTGTCCTACCGCGGTTATACCACAGGCTTTTATTTTAGTAAGGAAATGATTACCGAGACTACTCCGGAGTGTAAATATATTAAAACCCATGATCTGGTGGGTGTGGTAGAGGATTATGACCTGGTCACCCGGCGGATGTTGGTAGGAGTGCGTAACCGGCTTCGGTCCCGTGATGATGTGGATTTACTGCTGCCGGATGTTATCATGCCGGTAGCCGTAAACCAGATGACTGATTTAGACGGGATACCGCTTCAAATTGCCCATAACAGTTACCGGGTTTATCTTCCGATGTCCCGTCCGGTCCCGGTAGGAGCGGTATTGCGGCGCAAGCTGAACGATCCAATCTGTAAAAATCAGGATGCTTAAACTATTCTATACTAAATTTATAAATTTATCATAAAAAGGCCGGCACTTGCCGGTCTTTTTATGGTATAATAT
>DATCLA010000128.1:0-2239 GCA_036564195.1 Bacillota bacterium | reverse complement strand
CTCCTGTGACGAGGTGGTTGGCAGAGAGTTAATGACTGCCTTCACTAAATCTACTGGAATTCAGGTTGACTGGATACGCCTATCTACCGGTGAAGCTCAAGCCCGGATCGCTGCGGAACGGAATAACCCACGGGCGAGTATTTGGGTCGGCGGGGTCGGCTTAGACCATATTGCCGCTAAAAAAGCCGGTTTAACCATGCCATATAAATCAAAAGCTGCTGCTAAAATTCCGAAAGAGTTTAAAGATAAAGACGGATACTGGACCGGTATGTATGCCGGACCGCTTTGTTTTGTTTATAATACCGAAAAAATGGCGGAGAAGAAATTACCGGTGCCTAAGTCATGGGCTGATTTGATTAAACCGGTGTACAAAGGGCAAATTCAAATGGCTAATCCCCAAACTTCCGGGACTGCCTATAACGTAATCACTACTATGATACATGTCTTTAAAGGCGACGAAGCAAAAGCCTTTGATTATTTGAAAAAGCTGAACGCCAATATTTCCCAATACACCCGTTCCGGATCCGCCCCCGGACGGAACGCGGCTCTGGGGGAGACTCCGCTTGCCCTTGGTTATGCTCATGACCAGGTGAAGTTAATCTCTCAGGGATACCCGTTAAAGATCTGTTTCCCCAAAGAAGGAACAGGCTTTGAGATTGCTTCGATTTCCATGATTAAAAACGGCCCTGAAACCGAAACCGCCAAGAAACTTTATGACTGGTTGCTTGGTAAAGAGGCAGCTAAGATTATGGCGGATAACTTCCTTTCGGTCTTTGCCAAAGTAGAACTGAGAAAAGGCGCTGTCCCCCTCAGTAAAGTTAAAGTTGTTGATCAAGATGATGAATGGGGCGGCAAGAATAAAGACCGTCTAATCGAAAAATGGCTTAATGAAGTATATAAATAATGGTCTTGAATAGTTGTTGTAATGTCTTGATGAAGTGGGGCCTACCCCCACTTCATTTATAAGGAGGCGTTCCAAACGTGAAATTGCAAACTGCTTCTGCAGTACCAAAAAGAAATAGTTGGCGCGGCCCTCAAATTCAGGATCCATTAGTCAACCTTACTGTCACGGTAATCTGGATCTCATTATTTCTCTTCATCATTTATCCCCTGGGACGTTCCTTATGGACGAGTTTGGTGGTAGATGGGAAATTTTCCTTTGCCAATTATTCTTATGTATTTAAAAATGCCTGGTTACGGAAGTCTTTGGTCAACTCGTTGGAACTGGGAGCGATCGTAGCTTCGGTAGCTACGGTAATCGGGTTTGGCTATGCTTACGGTTTCAACCGTACTAGTATGCCGGCTAAAGGTTTCTTTCGGCAGCTGGCCTTACTGCCGATGATTTCACCACCTTTTATGTTTGCGTTATCAATTATTTTGCTGTTAGGTAAAAATGGTTTAATTACTAAAAAGCTTCTTCATTTAGCAGACTTTAATATTTACGGGCTTCACGGCCTAGTAATCGTGCAGTCTTTGTCGATGTTTCCCATTGCTTATTTGGTATTAGACGGAGTATTAAAAGCTATCAACCCCGAATTGGAAGACTCAGCTTACAATCTGGGAGCCAGCCGGTTCAAGGTGTTTACCACCGTAACTCTGCCCTTAGCGCTGCCTGGAATTGCCTCCGCTTGGTTATTAGTATTTGTAACTTCACTGGCAGACTTCGGCAACCCCGTGATTTTAGGGGGCGGGTTTGATGTCTTATCGGTTCAGGCTTATCTTCAGGTTACCGGAATGTTTAATGTGTCGCGCGGTGCAACTTTAGCAGTGCTCTTGTTAATTCCGGCGCTGGTTGCTTTCTATCTGCAACGTTACTGGCTGGCTAAAAAATCCTATGTAACGTTGACCGGCAAACCTTCCTCCGCAAGTCTAATGGGAGTAACGCCCCTGGTTCGCTGGATTCTGACCGCCGTTGCCACAATAATTTCCCTAATAATTTTAGCCTTTTATGGAGTTATTATTTACGGCTGTTTCGTAAAACTCTGGGGTTATAATTGGACATTTACTTTGGAACACTTTGTTTACGCCTGGGATGTCGGCAAAGATAGTGTCCGTTCCACCACAATTATGGCGACAGTCGCTACTATAATTGCAGGGTTTTTATCCATGGTGATCGCCTTTTTAATGGTCCGCAAGAATTTCCTCGGCAAAAAGGCGATGGGTTTTGTGACTTTAATGGGTTATGCGGTTCCCGGGACCTTGGTTGGTATCGGCTATATCCTGGCCTTCAATTCTAAAC
>DATCLA010000127.1:0-23442 GCA_036564195.1 Bacillota bacterium | reverse complement strand
TTCCGGGACGACCACAGTAGTATCAGGCTTACTGATTTTGGCCAGATCTTCTGCGGAGAAATGGTCGAAGTGCTCATGGGTAATAAAGATTAAATCGGCGTCAGGCGCGGAGTCGGGCAGTTTATAAGGGTCGATGTAAATGGTTTTATTGCTCTGAATCATAATGGCGGCATGATTAAAATGAGTGACGCCGTGTAACAAACCTTCCAGTTTGGAGGCAGGAGTAAACCCGCCGGACAGATTGGTCATTGAGAAAACACCCCCAGAATTATCAGAATTTTAATATACTGCTTCCTCATTTTCGCAACAATTCCTTCTTTGTCAAAAGGTAAATCACGAGTTCAAGCAAGTTGGAAAGAATAAATTGATAATATTCTAATCTTAAGGCAAGGGAAGATAGTTTCCGGGTTAGATCGGTTAAAAAGAATTTAAAATGAAAGTAATATTCTCTAATTGTTAATCTAAAAGGATGCTCAAAATTAAATTATCCTACAAAAAGTTGCTACCAGCTTAACGTAAAACAATCTATACAAATTTGTATCGATCTTGTATAATATATGCTACTAGTTTTTTGTTGTAAAAATTTCCATAAGTAGTTTCAAGGTAGAATGGTAGGATCAGATGGAGGAAACGAAATGTATAACATTCTGGTATTACATGGTCCCAACCTGAATTGGCTGGGAAAACGGGAACCGACGGTTTATGGAACGTTTACTTTAAATGACGTAAACATAGCCTTAAAAGAACTGGCTTTAGAACTGGAGGTTGAACTGAAAATTTATCAAACCAATTGGGAAGGTCAATTGGTGGATTGGATTCAGGAGGAGTCGGGTTGGGCGGACGCGATTCTGCTTAATCCGGGCGCCCTTACCCATTATTGCTACTCACTTCGTGATGCAATCGCCGCAGTTGGTTTGCCAACGATTGAAATACATCTCACCAATATTCATGCCCGGGAACCGTTCCGACATGAATCGGTGATTGTTTCGGCCTGTATTGGCCAGATCTCCGGTCTTGGAATCAACAGTTACTTATTAGGATTGAGGGCACTTCATTATTACCTAACGGAGCAGAAAAAATCCAAGCAGTTTTAATCAGAACAAAATTTCTTGATTAAAATATTCCCAGTAACCAAAGTACTGGGAATATTTTTAAAAGGAGGTTTTTTAATGCCTTTTTATACCTACCTGTCTGTTTTTAACCGGTTGGCCATTTACAAACCTACCCGCTGCTGCTATAATATTTGCAACCTTGGAAACATATTTTCAAGTTGCCGAGGTAATTTGGTAGGACGGTAGGAGGAAATCAAATGATTGTCGTGATGAACACCGGGGCTTCACAAGCCCAACTGGAACGGGTTAAAGAGAAGTTAATCCAAAATGGCTTTGGGATCCATCTGTCCCAAGGTGTCGAACGGACCATAATCGGGGCTATCGGGGAAAAGCTTCCCGGCATCATGGAATCCATTGAGGCAATGGATGGCGTGGAAAAAGTGGTTCCGATTTTACAGCCGTTTAAATTAGCCAGCTGTGAATTTAAGAAGGACCGCACCTTAGTGTCTATAAAAGGGGTCGTTTTTGGTGGGCCTAAGCTGGTAGTGATTGCCGGGCCGTGCGCAGTGGAAACAGAGGAACAGATGTTTCAAACTGCTCAGGCAGTTAAAAAGGCCGGTGCTGCCATGTTGCGTGGCGGCGCTTTTAAACCACGGACTTCTCCATATGCGTTTCAAGGTCTGGAAGCAAGAGGCTTGAAAATATTAAGTGAAGCCAGCAACGAAGTAGGGCTTCCCTTTGTAACCGAGGTGGTCAATCCTAAAGATGTGGAACTGGTAGCCGAATATGCCGATATGCTGCAAATCGGCGCCCGTAATATGCAAAACTTTACCTTATTAAAGGAAGTAGGAAAAGCCAAAAAACCCGTATTGTTAAAACGAGGTTTAGCTGCTACTATCGAGGAATGGTTAATGGCGGCCGAATATATTTTAAGCGAAGGCAATTACCAGGTGGTCCTTTGTGAACGGGGAATCCGTACTTATGAAACTGCCACCCGCAATACTTTAGACATAAGTGCAATCCCCTTGGTCCACAGCTTGAGTCATCTACCGGTGATCGCCGATCCCAGTCACGGCACTGGAAAACGCCAGTTGGTGTTTCCTTTGAGCCGGGCGGCGGTGGCGGCCGGAGCAGATGGGCTGATTGTCGAGGTCCACCCGGATCCGGAAAGCGCCTTATCCGACGGGCCTCAATCACTCAATTTCCCGCTATTTGAAAATTTTATGACTCAACTCAACCCGGTTGTAGCGGCGATAGGACGGGAACTCTGATGCCGGCTGCTCGGGGACGGGTGGCAGTAATTGGTCTGGGGCTGATGGGCGGATCGTTAGGCTGTGCCCTGGTGCGTAATGGCTGGGAAGTTACAGGGTGGGACCGGAACCCGGAGGTAATAGTGCAGGCTTATCGCCAGGGGGCAATCACTTGGATGCCGGCGACTCTGGGAGCAGCGGTCGCCGCCTCTCAATATATCTTTATTGCAACTCCGGTGACGACAATTCCCCAAATGATCCGGGATTGTCTGCCTTATGCTGTTCCGGGTACGATCTTCTCGGATTTGGGCAGCATTAAGGAACGCATTATTGAAGAGGTTTTTACGTTTTTGCCTTCGAATTACTATTTTGTGCCCGGTCATCCGATGACCGGTTCCGAGCAACAGGGAATTAACGCCATTGATCCGTTTTTATTTGAAAATGCCGCTTATATTATTATCCGGGATCAGCGTAACCCGGAGACGGTTACCGCCAAAGTAGCGTCACTGGTCAGCCAGGCCGGAGCACAGTTGATCTATTTGGATGCGGCGGAACACGACTGGATTGTAGGAATGGTCTCCCATCTGCCGCACTTGGTCGCAGTAGTCCTGGCGCTGACCGCAGGGATGGCAGAAGCGGCTCATCCCGGTACTTTGGCTTTGGCAGCGGGCGGATTTCGCGATACAACCCGGATCGCAACCGGTTCTCCCAGTCTTTGGGAAGGGATTATCCGCGGTAACCGTGTTAAAGTCCTGGAAGCTCTGGAACAGTTTGAGGCACAGTTGAAAGCAGTGCATCAAATGGTAGCCGATGATGATCGGGAAGGCTTGGTCAGCCTGTTGGAGCAAGCCCGCGAGGTCCGTTTACAGATTCCGACGAAGCATAAAGGGCTCTTATCATCGCTCTATGAAATGGTGGTGACCATTGAGGACCGCCCCGGAACCATCGAAGAAGTATTACGCTATTTATCCCAGGCACAGATTAATATCAAAGACATTGAGATCTTGCGGATCCGGGAGGGGACCGGCGGTACACTCCGGCTGGCGTTTGAGAACGATACGGCGGTGGAACGGGCGGTGGCGTTGCTTAGTAAACATGGATTTAAAGTTTGGAGACGATGAGATGGGTTTTGATCTGCATGTACATTCAATCTATTCCGACGGGGCTTTAACTCCCGGACAACTGGTGATAGAAGCAATCGCTCAAGGGTTAACCGGGATTGCCTTAACCGACCATGATACAGTGGACGGGTTACCTGAGGCAGTTGCTGCCGGACAGCAACAGAATTTGCCGGTGATCCCGGGAATTGAACTAACTACCGATTTCGGTAAGATTGAAGCTCATATATTAGGGTATAATCTAAATTACCGGGAACCGACTTTAGTTAGGAAATTGGAAGCGATTTTAGCGGCGCGGGTTGGCCGGGTTCAGGAGATTGTCAAACGGCTGAATCGCCGGGGGATCCCGTTGCAATGGAGCGAAGTTCAGACATTAGCCAACAGCAGGTTTATTGGCCGTACTCAGGTTTTTACAGCCATGGAACGCCGTGGACTGATTGATCCGCTCCGGCGTAAGCAGAGTTTCGAATATTACTTGGGCAGTGAGGGAATTGCTTATGTACCGCACCGGGAGATTGAAACTAGGGAAGCCATAGAGTTGATCAATGCTTGCGGCGGGGTACCGGTATTGGCCCATCCAGGCCGGGGTGGGGTAGATGTAGTTATCCGTCAATTGGTAGACTTTGGACTGAAGGGACTGGAGGTTTATTACCCAACACATACACCGGAGATGGTTAAAAAGTATTTACAGTTTGCCACAGAGTTTGGTTTAATTATCACCGGCGGTTCGGATTATCACGGCCGACCCGGCCAACCTTTGGGGGAAGCTCAGGTCTACAGTTTGCCGTTTAATTAAAGCTGTGCCGTACTTACAGCGATATATTCTATTTCTAACCGGAAACTTTTTCAAAGTGTTTCCGGTTTTTAAAGCTCCAAACATCCTAATCATTGAAAAAACAGCAATAAATTACAGAAAAGTTTGACGAACTGAGCATATCGCAGCTTAACATTGTTAAATGATTATGGTAAAATAATATAAATTATAGGCTTGCGATCGTCAAAGGACTAATTTTGAAGGAATTGTGTATGAACCGACCGATTAAACCATACTATGAAAATTGGAAGTTCAAATTACAATTAAATCTAGCTTATATTTTAATCTATCTGTTAGCTAAAACTCTGCGTTTTCGGGTAATCGGCCGCGCCCAGCTTGATCAATACCACGGCAAAGAAGGATTTATCATGTCCTGTTGGCATGGCCAGCAACTGACGGGTTTTTTCTTCTTTAAAAATTGCGGTTATTATATTTTGTCCAGCCTCAGCAGGGATGGGGATTATTCCAGCTCGATTATGCGCCGCTTTGGTTGGCAGATTATCCGGGGTTCGAGTTCCCGGGGGGCGGTGCGGGGTTTAATTGAACTCTTACGGGTGTTAAAGAAAGGTGCTGGGCTGGCCTTAACTCCGGACGGTCCGAAAGGACCAATTTATCACATTGAGCCGGGCGGTTTGTATTTAGCCCAAAAGACCGGAGCGCCGATTTTTCCGGTGGCCTTTGTCTATGACCGGAAATGGGTCTCCAGGCGCAGTTGGGACAAGTTTGAAATCCCCAAACCGTTTGCCCGAGGGGTGGCTTACTTTGGCGAGCCCATTTTTATTAGAGGGGAATTGAACGAAACCCGGTTGGAAGCAGAAAAAGAACGTTGGCAAGCAGCCATTCATTTGGCAAACCGGCGCGGAGAAGAGGAATTGCAGAAATGGCTCAAGGGCGAATGACTTTAAATTATTTCTTATATAACTTGTTGTTGCTGCTGATTACGTTGACTGTTTTACCGTTTTTCCTGTTGTATCGGTTAATGATCGGCCGACCGGCGCTGGCGCACTTTCGTAGACTTACCGTTACCCAATTGCAACGGTTGGCAGGGAAACCGGTAATCTGGTTGCAGGCGGTCTCCGTGGGCGAAGTGGTGGTCGCTGCGATTATTTTAAAAGAACTCCGGCGCCTCCTGCCTGACCACGCCGTAGTCCTAACTACTACTACTCCTACCGGACAGGCCATGGCTGAAAAGCTGTTGGGCAAGACAGTTATTTTAGCTTATTTCCCCTACGATCTGCCTTGGGTTGTGAAACGGTTTATCAGCCAGATCAAACCGGAGCTGTTTTTGATGCTGGAGGCGGAAATCTGGCCTAATGTGATTCGTTACTGTCGGCTGGCCGGAGTAAAAATGGCTATTGTTAACGGTTTGGTAAGCGACCGGTCGTTCCGGCGCTACCAACGTTTTACCGGTTTTACCCGTGAAGTCCTGGAACAAGTGGACTTGTTAGCCATGCAGAGCGTTGAGGATGCCAACCGCATTGGTAAGCTGGGAGCAGTGCTGGAGCGGATTAGGGTTACCGGTAATGCTAAATTTGACCAGAATTATCCCGAGTTCAGTCAGGAAGAGAAACAGACCTTTCTCAGGCAATATGGTTGGGATGCAAAAGACCGGATCTTTGTGGCCGCCAGTACTCATAAAGGGGAAGAAGAAATTGTGATCAACGCTTTTTGTGAATTGGCTGCTGACGGACAATATAAAATGATACTGGCCCCGCGCCATCCGGAACGTGCTTCGGAAGTGGCAGCTTTGTTGCAAGAAGCCGGATTGAGTTTTGTCCGGCGTTCCGCCGGAGAGGCCGAATTAGCCTCGCAAGTCCCGCAAGTATTATTATTGGACACCTTTGGGGAACTGGGACTGGCCTATGCTGTGGCCGAAGTGATTTTTGTCGGGGGGAGCCTGGTTCCCATCGGCGGCCATAATGTTTTAGAAGCAGCGGTCCAGGCCAAACCGGTGCTCTATGGTCCGTACATGCATAAGACCAGGGAAAGCCAACGTCTGTTGGAAGAGGCGGAGGCCGGATTTACCGTTAAAGACCAGACAGATCTGGTAACGGCCATTCGGGAACTGGTAGCAGATGTACCGACTTATCAAAAACGGGCTGCTGCTGCCCGTAAGGCGGTATTGGCCAATCAAGGTGCTGCCGGGAAGACTGCCCAAGCTGTTGCAGCGTTACTGGAGGCTGCTGCCGGTTGAAAGCTGAGGCGTATCTGTTAACTTATATTCTTAAAGTAGTCCGGGGAGAGCGGACCGGTTTTGCTGCTGGCTTTGTCCTGTTTTGCCTGGAAATTTTGGAAATAATCTATTGTTTGCTTTTGAAACTTACTTACTTTTTGACACCAAGAAAGCAACTGCCCGTACCGGTAGTCAGTGTCGGTAACCTGACGGTAGGCGGTACCGGGAAAACACCGACGGTGGTCTGGCTCGTTACCATTCTACGTTCAGCCGGATTTCGACCGGCGGTTTTGACCCGGGGTTACGGAGGCAAATTCCAAAAGAAGGGTCGGTTAATTACTAACAAAACTTTAACCGGGCTTACCGCTGAGGAAACCGGGGATGAACCTTATCTGCTGGCGCGATTGTTACCGGAAACCATGATTGCGGTTGGCCGGGACCGTTACCGGATGGGACTGGCAGCTTTAGCGGCGGATCCAACGATTGATGTGTTTGTGTTGGATGACGGCTTTCAATTTTTCCGCCTGAAACGCCAATTGGATCTGATCTTACTGGACGCGGTGGATCCTTTCGATAACCGGCACCTGTTGCCCCGGGGTTTGCTGCGGGAACCGTTAACTGCCTTAAGGCGGGCGGAGATTGTCTTATTAACCCGGACGCAACAGGTAGACCCGGCAGATCTGGCGCTGCTAACCGCTACCGTAAAACGTTATCAACCTCAGGTATTGATTGCACGAGTCTGGGCAGTAAACTCCACCGTTACCCCATTGGCGGATTGGGGAACCGGTGGGGCGGTAACTTTGGCGGCAGATCGTTTTTTAAAGCAACGCCGGATCGGGCTGGTGACGGCCATCGGCAACCCGGGCCAACTGCAAAAAGCAGTGCAGTCGTTAGGGGCGGAGCTTGTCTACTTTCAGGCTTACCCGGATCATCATCTTTGGAATGACGCTGAAGTTGAGGAGTTAATCGCTGCTTTAAAATCAGCCCGGGTAAATGAGGTCTTAATAACGGCGAAGGACGCGGCCAAGTTAATTACCTATCAGGTGAATTTTCAAAGTAATGATGTTAAATGCTATATTTTAAATCTTGACTTTGAGATTGCAGACCCGGCGGTCAGCGCCAGGCTACAAAGGGCCTGTCGGAAAAGAGGTTGATGGAGATGAAAGTTTTAGGAATAATCCCGGCTCGGTTTCACTCGACCCGGCTGCCGGGGAAACCCTTAAAGTTGATTGGTAATAAACCCATGATTCAATGGGTGTATGAAAATGCCAAGACCGCGACACTCCTTGATGAGTTGATTGTGGCCACCGATGACCGACGGATCTTTGATACCGTCAGCGCTTTTGGCGGCAAAGTGGAAATGACCGCCGCCGATCATCCCACCGGCACCGACCGCCTGGCTGAAGTTGCCCGGCGTAACCCGGCGGAGATTATCATTAATATCCAAGGAGACGAGGTGCTGATCAACCAAACAGTAATTGACGCAGTTACCCGTCCCTTGCTTGAAGAGCCGGAATTAGTCATGACTACGGCCAAGTCGCGTATCCTCGACCCGCAACTGGTTCAGGAACCTTCAGTGGTGAAAGTCGTTACCGATAATCAGGGGTATGCCTTATTTTTTTCACGGGCGCCCATCCCCTATCCGCGTAATCCGCAAAAAGCGGAGTATTGGAAGCATATCGGGATATACGGCTATCGCCGTGACTTTTTATTGCGCTACAGCACATTACCCCAATCCCAACTGGAACAGACAGAGTCCTTGGAACAATTACGGGCTTTAGCCAATGGCTACCGGGTCAAAGTAGTTGAGGTAGATTATGAACCGGTTGGAGTCGATACTCCCGAGGACCTGGAGCGGGTCAGAACAATGATTGGGCAAAACAACTAATGTTGGAGGATTATTTAAATGGATTACCGGATGGCGGATTTATTTGGAGAAAAATTGTTGCTGATTGCCGGGCCCTGTGTGATGGAGTCACCAGAACACACGTTGATGATAGCCCGGGAGTTGAAGCAAATTGCGGCGGCAGCCGGGGTCCGGCTGGTTTTTAAGGCCTCGTATGATAAGGCTAACCGTTCCTCGATCCAGTCATTTCGAGGACCGGGCTTGGAGAAGGGCTTGCAGATTTTAAAAACAGTAAAAGCTGAACTGGGGTTACCGGTGCTGTCGGATGTCCACTGTGTCACGCAAGTGGACGTTGCTGCCGAGGTGCTGGATATTATCCAGATTCCGGCTTTTTTATCCCGCCAGACCGATCTGGTTGTCGCAGCGGCCCGTACCGGGAAGATCATTAACGTCAAGAAGGCGCAATTTAGTTCGCCTCAAGATATGAAGAATGTATTGGAGAAGGTTTATTCTACCGGAAACCGGCAGGTATTCCTGACCGAACGCGGTGTTTCATTCGGTTATAACCGTTTGGTGGTAGATATGAAGGCTTTGCCGGTGATGCGCTCTTTTGGAGTGCCGGTGGTCTTTGACGGGACCCATAGTGTCCAGGAACCCGGCGGTTTGGGACATGCTACCGGAGGCGACCGACGATTTGTGCCGTTTTTATGTCGGGCAGCCGCGGGGGCTGGAGTGGATGGCTTCTTTTTAGAAGTCCATGACCAACCGGAGCTTGCCAAGTCGGATGGGCCGAATATGGTGCGTTTATCTGACCTCGCCGGGCTTTTGAAAACCTTAGTAGAAATTGACCGGATTGTTAAGGCCGGGTCCCAACTGAGTTTGGAGTAGAATGACTGGTTTAAAATGAAAGGAAAAAGTGGCAATGGTTGAGAAACATCACTATCTGCAACTGGCGGCAGCAGTATTACAAGATGAAGCGGTAGCAGTCCGGGATCAGATTGAGTATCTAGGTGATGACTTTATTAAAGCGGTAGATCTGATTCTGAATTGTACCGGCCGAGTGGTGGTTACCGGTATGGGTAAGTCGGGGCATGTAGGCCGGAAGCTCGCTGCTACTTTGGCCAGCACCGGAACACCATCGTTTTTTTTGCATCCCGGCGAAGGGATCCATGGCGACCTGGGCATGGTTACCCCGGACGATATTGTAATCGCCATCTCCAATAGCGGTGAAGTTCATGAGGTACTGGCGCTGTTGCCTACATTAAAGGTGCTCGGGGTCCCAATTATCAGCATTACGGAATCATTAACTTCGACATTAGCTCAAAATTCAGAATTAGTGCTACAGGTTAAAGTGAAGCGTGAAGCCTGCCCGTTGGGCTTAGCGCCCACTTCCAGCACTACCGCTGTAATGGCGGTGGGGGATGCCCTGGCGGTGGTTTTATTAAAGGCACGGAATTTTAAAGCAGAAGATTTTGCTTTATACCACCCCGGTGGAGCATTAGGCCGTAAACTATTATTAACCGTTGCAAAGTTAATGTATTCCGGACCGGAACTTCCGATCATTTCCCGGGACCAAAGCGTCAGAGAAGCAGTGATCGCCATGACTGCTCATGGAAATCTCGGCGCCGCCATGGTGGTTGATGCCCGGGGCGAATTGGTCGGCATCATCACCGATGGCGATCTCCGCCGGATTCTCCAAAAATATCAAGACCCTTTAAATTTAAGAGCAGATCATGTAATGACTAGCAATCCCAAGACGATCAGCAAAGATAAATTGGCTGCGGAAGCTATGCATGTGATGGAATCTAAAAATATTACCGTATTACCGGTAATTGATTCTCAAAGAGTACCGATAGGAATTATCCATTTACATTCCATTATTAAAGGATTAACCGGATTGGAAGGGTAAAGATGACGAAAGCGAAAAAGCGCTGGAAACAATATTGTGAATATTTCTTAGTGCAAATTTTTCTTTTAATCGTCAGACTGTGCCCGTTTACCATCAGTAGTTGGATCGGACGCCAGCTGGGTCTGGCCGCTTTTTACCTTTTAAAATCACGTCGCCAATTGACCATTGAAAACATCCGTGAGGCCCGTCAGCGCGGTTTTTTACCGGCCAGTCTCGATGATTATCGGGTGGCAAGAGATGCCTGGAAACATCTGGGTATGGTTGGCAGTGAGTTTTTCTATTACTTCAATCAACCACCGGATAAAATTCGTACTATGATTACAGTTGAGGGTGAGGAAAACTTAAAACGGATCCTGGCTAAAGGCCGAGGCGCGATTATGATTTTAGGGCATATCGGAAACTGGGAACTGATTGCGTTGCCACTGTCCTATGCCGGGTATAAGCTCTGCCCGATTGTGCAGACCCAGGCCAATTCCTTAATGGACAAGGTGATTAATGATTACCGCACTTCGGTTGGGATGCGGACCATCCCTAAACTCAGTTTTCTCCGGCCGATTATTGAAGCATTTAATCGTAACGAAATTGTCCCGATTTTAATGGACCAGAACGCCGGAAACACCGGAGTTACTTTAGAGGTGTTTGGACGGCCCGCCCCAATCCCCAGAGGACCGGCGGAGTTTGCTTTAAAAAATAACCGTCCGGTGTTTTTTGTCTATATTATCAGGGAGGGATTACGGAAGCATCGTTTGGTCATCTCCGAAGAGATTGAGTTGAGCCGCAGCGGTGACTATCAGCAGGATCTAAAGGTTAATACCGCCCGCTTTATCGGACTGATTCAAGCGGTAATCGCCGCACATCCCGAACAATGGCTCTGGATGCATAAACTCTGGCGGAATGATCTTCGCGTCTAGCGGTCTGTTACAGAAGGGCCGGGGAGATTCCCCGGTTTTTGCTGTTTCTGGCTGTTTTCTATAAAAACCGCAGTAAAATTAAGAGCAATCGAATTACCCGGTGTATAATTATACGATGGAATAAGCGCCGTTTATTGAAAATATTTGGTAAACCATTGATTTATCACTTGCTTTTTACTTGCTCCAAATGTATAATTATAGAAGATTATTATATTTGCTGTGAGGGATGAAATTGATTAAAGTAGGAATTATCGGGGCTTCCGGATACACCGGAGGTGAATTGATCCGGCTTTTGTCGGCTCACCCTGAAGTTGAATTAGCCGCCATTACTTCCCGGACTCATAAGGGGAAAAAGCTGGAAGCGGTCTTTCCAGCCTTGGCCGGGTGGGACGGCCCGGTCTTCAGCGGTACCGATACGCCCGAAGCGGTGGCAGGGTGCGACCTGGTCTTTCTGGCGGTACCGCACGGCGTGGCGATGGAACTGGCCCCACCCTTACTGGCCAATAACCAGAAAGTAATTGACCTGGGAGCGGACTTCCGTTTCCGGGACCCCCGGGTGTTTGAGGCTTGGTACCAACATCCCCATTCCCAGCCGGAACTCACCAGAGAGAAGGCAGTTTACGGTCTACCGGAATTGTATCGGGACCGGATTAAAAAAGCCCAAATCGTCGGTAACCCCGGCTGCTACCCAACGAGTATTATTTTAGGTTGTTACCCCTTTATCAAAGCCGGAATGATTGACCTGACGCAGATCATTATCGATTCCAAATCCGGGGTCTCCGGAGCGGGGCGTAAAGCCGATTTAGCCTATAACTTTGCGGAATTAGCTGGTAATTTTAAAGCCTATGGGCTACCCAACCATCGTCATACCCCGGAGATTGAACAAGAATTATCATTATTAGCCGGTCAGCCGGTGCTGGTCTCCTTCACTCCGCATTTGCTGCCGGTAGCGCGGGGAATTCTGACTACATTACATCTGAAACTAACCCAACCTTTAACCACAGCAGAGGCAGAACAATTGGTGGCTGAGGTTTATCAAGATGAACCCTTCGTGAAGCTGGTTCCGGCCCCGGCTTTGCCGGAACTTAAAGGAGTGGTGGGGACAAACTGTTGCCGGATCGGAGTCCGGGTGGATTCCCGAACCGGACAACTGATTGTAATCTCAGTGATTGACAATATGGTGAAAGGAGCTGCCGGTCAAGCAGTCCAGAACCTGAATTTAATGTTCGGCTTAGGGGAGACTACCGGACTGCTCCAATGGCCGATCTTTCCCTAAGGAGGAATTGGTAATGATTAAAAAGATTGCCGGCGGGGTTACCGCACCCCAAGGTTTTGTAGCCGGCGGGTTGGCTTGCGGAATTAAGCCTAACCAGCAAGCGGATTTAGCGCTGATCTATTCGGAAATCCCGGCTCAGGCCGGAGGACTCTTTACAACCAACCAAGTCCAGGCGGCACCAGTAATAGTTTCGAAGCGACACTTGCAGGCCGGGGTAGCCCAGGCGATCATTGCTAACAGCGGAAACGCCAACGCCTGTAACGGTCCGGAGGGGGAAGATGCAGCAATAGCCATGGCCCAGGCGGCCGCCGATTTTTTAAAGATCGATCCGCGAATGGTCTTAATTGCTTCCACCGGGGTGATCGGGGTTCGGTTACCGGTGGAGCGAATTCAAGCCGCCTTGGCCGCTCAACCCCGGTTTTTATCATCCAACGGTAGTAGTATGGCTGCTCGGGCAATTATGACCACGGATACCTTTATCAAGGAGATAGCGGTAGAATTCGAGCTTGACGGAGTCAAAACCCGGATTGGTGGAATTGCGAAAGGTTCCGGAATGATTCATCCCAATCTTGCAACAATGCTTGGCTTCATTACAACAGATGCTGCCATTGATGCTTCTTTACTGCAAAAAGCATTGGGTGTGGCGGGTGATTATAGCTTTAACCGGGTTACCGTCGATGGCGATACCAGCACCAATGATACCTTATTAATCCTGGCCAACGGCAAGGCTCAAAATACGGTGATTAATCAAGAAAACGAAGCTTATCAACTATTTTTAGAAGCTTTGAAACTGGTTTGCCTGGAACTGGCTAAAATGTTGGTCCGGGATGGGGAAGGCGCTTCCAAGTTTGTAGAGATTAAAGTGACCGGCGCCGGTTCTGAAACCGAAGCGCTTCAGGTAGGGAAAACCATCGCCACCTCCAATTTGGTGAAGACGGCTCTTTTTGGAGAGGACGCCAATTGGGGCCGGATCCTGGCAGCAGCCGGATACTCCGGAGTGGCACTTCGACCGGAGCTGATCAATATTTACCTCGGTGACTTATTGGTCTGCCGGGGCGGGACCGGATTAGACTTTGACGAAGCACGAGCTAAAGCGATTCTGGGTCAAAAAGAGCTTCTGATCACTGTAGACTTGGGCAGCGGAAATCAGGAAGCATCAGTCTGGACCTGTGATTTAACCTATGATTATGTGAAGATTAACGGAAGTTACCGGAGTTAATCTTTTATTGAGCCGAGCATAAACAGGAGATTAAATGGAGGTGTTCTGATGGAACCGATTATTGCCAAGGCTGCGGTGTTAGTAGAGGCCATTCCCTATATTCGGACCTTCCGAGGCAAAATTTTTGTGATTAAGTACGGCGGCAACGCTATGATCAACGAGGATCTGAAAGAAGGTGTCATGCAGGATATTGTCTTATTAAAGTTTTTGGGAGTCAACCCGGTAGTGATCCATGGCGGGGGCCCGGAAATAAATCAGATGTTAAAACGGGTCGGTAAACAGTCCCAGTTTATCCAGGGACTGCGGGTGACGGATGCCGAGACTATGGAAATTGTCCAAATGGTACTGGTTGGTAAGATTAACAAAGAGATTGTCGGCCGTTTAAATCTGTTGGGCGCTCCCGCGATCGGTCTGGCGGGCCAGGATGCCGGTTTAATTAAAGCTCAAAAGACAGTCCCGACAATGCCGGCCGGTGATACCGGGGTTATCCCGGACTTGGGTTTCGTCGGAGAAGTGACCGCAATTAACACCCAGGTTTTGCGGGAACTGCTTGATAACGGTTATATTCCGGTAATCTCCTCGATCGGTATGGACAGTGACGGTCAGAGTTACAATATTAATGCGGATACAGCCGCCGGGGAACTGGCGGCGGCTTTACAAGCGGAAAAACTGTTGCTCTTGACCGATGTGGAAGGGATCTTTCGGGACTATAACGACAAGTCCAGTCTGATCTCTACCTTAACAGTAGCCGAAGCTTACCGGATGATTAACGAACGGACCATTGCCGACGGAATGATTCCCAAAGTCGAGGCTTGTATAAAAGCGGTGCAGGGTGGAGTCAACCGGACGCACATAATTGATGGCCGCTTGCTGCATTCAATGTTGTTAGAGAGCCTGACTGACCAAGGGATTGGGACAATGGTAGTAGAGTAAAGCTGATGGGGGTGAAATTAATGAATAATGCGGCATTAGTAAAGACCGGAGCAGCAGTAATCATGAATAATGTCGGGCGGTTGCCGGTGGTTTTTACTCGAGGCGCCGGTTCCCGGCTTTGGGATGCCGACGGCAAGGAATACATTGATTTTTTATCGGGAATTTCCGTACATAATTTTGGCCATTGCCATCCGGAAATCACCGCGGCCATTACCAAACAGGCAGTGGAAATTGTCCATGTATCTAACTATTTTTATCTGGAAGAACAGGTGGAATTGGCCCGCCGGTTGACACAACTTACCGGCTATCAACAAGTCTATTTTGCCAATAGTGGCGCCGAAGCCAATGAAGCAGCCTTAAAACTAGCCCGCAAGTATGGCCGGACCAGACTGGGCGGCAAGTATGAAATTATCTGCGCTAAAGACTCGTTTCACGGCCGGACCTATGGAGCGCTCTCCGCTACTGGGCAACGGAAGTATCAGGAGGATTTCCTACCGATTGTCCCCGGATTTAAGTATGCCGAATATAACAATTTACAGTCTTGGCAGGCAGCAGTAACCGATGCCACCTGTGCTATCTTTTTAGAACTGGTCCAGGGTGAGGGCGGGGTTAATCCGGCCCGACCGGATTTTGTAGCTGGACTGGTTGAGCTTTGTCAGAAGCATAATCTGTTGTTAATGGTGGATGAGGTACAGACTGGGTTGGGCCGGACCGGTAAATTCTTTGCTTATGAGCATTTTAACTTTAAGCCGGACCTAATTACGATTGCCAAGTCTTTAGGTGGGGGCATTCCTTGTGGTGCTTTATTGGTTAATCAGAAAGCCAATGTCTTGACACCGGGCGACCACAGCACTACTGTAGGCGGTGGTGCTTTAGCTTTTGCCGCCGGCCTGGCGGTAATGAACCTGTTGCAAGCCCCCGGGTTATTGGCGGAAGTTGAACGGAAAGGCCGCTACATTCAGCAGGTTTGGCAAGAATGGCAGGCTGAACTACCGGTAGTCAGCAGCAGCCGGGGCTTAGGGTTGATGTTGGCCTTGGAGTTGCAAGTGCCCAGCAAACCGGTGATGCTGGCCTGTCTGGAAGCGGGTTTGGTGGTCAATGCAGTAACCGAGACCGCATTGCGGATTTTACCGGCGTTAAATATCAGTCAGGAGGATTTAGATGCCGGACTGCGGATCCTTAAACAGGTGTTGCAAAAGTTTTAACATAAATAAAGCTTGGTAAAATCATGAAAAGGAGAATTGCCATGGACCAAAAAGTGAGAAAAGTAGTATTAGCCTATTCTGGCGGATTGGATACTTCAATCATTATCCCCTGGTTAAAGGAGAATTACGGTTGTGAAGTCATTGCTTATGCCGCTGATGTGGGACAGGGTGAGGAACTGGCCCCGCTTAAAGAGAAAGCAATTCGGACCGGAGCCAGTAAAATTTATATTGAAGATTTGAAACAGGAATTTGTGACTGACTTTATTTATCCGATGCTTAAGGCAGGAGCGGTCTACGAGGGCAAATACCTAATGGGGACCTCGGTGGCCCGGCCGGTGATTGCCAAACGGCAGGTGGAGATTGCCGTTAAAGAAGGTGCCGACGCCGTCGCCCACGGGGCAACCGGTAAAGGGAATGACCAGGTCCGGTTTGAACTGACCTTTAAGGCTTTGAAACCGGATTTAAAGATTATTGCTCCATGGCGGGAGTGGAATCTAAAATCCCGTGATGAAGAGATGGATTATGCCGCCGCGCGGGGAATTCCTGTCCCGGTAACCAAAGCCAAACCATACTCAATGGACCGCAATCTCTGGCACATTAGTTATGAAGGTGGGATTTTGGAAGACCCTTGGAACGAATATCAAGATGACATGTTCATTTATACGGTTGCGCCGGAGCAGGCCCCGGACCAGCCGGAGATAATCAGCATTGATTTTGAAAAAGGGGTCCCGGTAGCTATCAACGGTCAAGGCTATGACCCGGTGGCGTTAATCCTGAAACTGAATGAAACCGGCGGCCGACACGGTGTCGGTCGGGTGGACATTGTCGAAAACCGGCTGGTAGGAATGAAGTCACGGGGCGTTTATGAGACTCCGGGAGGAACCATTCTTTATGAGGCCCACCATGCCTTGGAAACCATCACGCTGGACCGGGATACCATGCATTTCAAAGAAATGCTGGCCGGACGCTATGCGGAACTGGTTTATAACGGCCAATGGTTCACCCCCTTAAAAGCGGCAATGGATGCGTTTATTGATCAGACCCAGGAACGGGTTACCGGTACTGTCAAAGTAAAGTTGTACAAAGGTTCGGTCCAAACCGTGGGCCGAAAATCGCCATATTCCTTGTATCAGGAGAAATTGGCTACTTTCGGAGCTGATGAAGTCTACAACCAGAAGGATGCCGCAGGCTTTATTAACCTGTTTGGACTGCCCATGAAGGTCCAGGCTTTGTTAAACCAGAAACTGTCTAAGTAAGGGTGTCAGTTAAAAACAAGCAGGCGGAAGATCCCGCCTGTTTTTTAATGTCTGGATATTGGACGGCTTTTCTCCCGCATATATTCTTTACGGGAGGGTGGATCAAGATGAATCGGATCCCAAGGGAACACCGGTGGTTGGCTGCAGTAAGTTATCTGGTTTGGCCGATAAGTTTATTAATTGTTCTCAGCCGTCTCAAAGCCGATCCTTTTTTAAGGTTTCACTGTCATCAGGCATTGGCCCTCGGCAGTAGCGGACTGGTACTTTACCTGATGTTAGGGCTATTTTTACAATTAATTCCTTACCTGGGACGTTTCTTGTTCAACTGCCTGATTGTGCTATGGTTTTGTTTTAAACTTCTGCTTGCTTTGCGTTGTCTTCAGGGAGAGAAGTTTCGTATTCCCTTAATTTACGATCTGATGTGGGGAGTGATGGAGTGAATTTACTGTTTTAACAGTTGCGAAGCCTCAATGGCATTCAGCATTGCTAATTCAATCACTGCCTCTTCCTGAGTGCTGAGATTAATGTTAATTTTTCTCTCATCAAGCTGTGAACGGTTAAAATCAGCGGCATTACCTTGGGTCTGGCCACGGAACACTACTTTTCCAGATTTGGCTTCGGTTAAACGGTAGCTTAAAGTTAATTCACATTTACGGCCGATGTCGAGTTTCAGGCTGTTTTCAGACAGATCCAGGTTCGGGCTGATCTTAACCTTGATATGGTCTAGCCGTACTGTTAAAATATAATCTACCTGATCTTCGTCGGCTGAGGCTTCAGGGTCCTTCGGGTCAAGGTCGCGGTCGGTTGCGGCTAGGGTGATAACCTCGGTATCGGGCAGCTGTTCGCGGAGGTAGGCAGTGAGCGATTCATTTAAAATAACGCGGTCGCCTTTTTCCGTCTTTAAATAAACTCCTAACCGTTTCTGGGACAGATAATTTTTTCGATCATTCCGGTTGCAACCGGAGAAGAGTAGCAGGCATACAACTAAGCATAACAGCGAGATGCTAAGCGGCTTTCGAAAATTTGCCATAATGAATATTCCTCCATTTAAAAAGATTACTTTGGTTGTCTGCTTCAATTTTTAACCATTAATTAATATATTTGCTATCGATCTTAAATTACCTCTTTAAGTACTGAAATTTGCTTGTTTTCAGTTGTTAAGTTAACGTAAGTTTCGTAACTTAAGCAGTGGTTGGCCTAAATTAGCCTGATCAGCGGGTAACTAGTTTACAAAAAAAGGAAATAAGGCTCTCTTCGCGAATTGTAGAGCGGATTCAAGGATCCAATCTAGTGAAAGGGGCTGAAGTGGTTGAAATTGAAGCGGCTGTATAAACTGTTTTTAGGGCTGTTGCTGATTTTGCTGAATGGGTGTGTGGTTAACCGGCCGGAGGTTTCCAAGCCTAATCACCCCCCTAGGTTAAGGATGGAGGGAGGATTGATCTATGTTGATGTTACTAATTCTCAAAAACCCCAAATTATCCATCTAAATCTAGCCAATGGGAAACAAACGGTGCTGTATAACTATAGCCAAAGAATTGATCATCCGGATCCCGCTTATAATCCTAACGAAAAGAATAATATTTATTTTGCTGATAAAGATGTTGGTGGTAACTATAGAATTTATGCTTTTGATCTAAATAATCAAGAAAAAAAGGAATTTAAGTGGAGTTGCACTACCAAAAATAATGACCGGCACCTAGCCTTTGATAAAACAGGCCGTAAAATGGTCTTTCAATCAAACCGAAGTTCTTCGTCGTATCAAGTTTATGTTATCGGCTGGGATAGTAGTCAAGACCTGCAGTTGGTTGCGGGTGGTGACTCCAAAGGACAAGCCCCGGTAATCAGTCCGGATGGCACCAGAGTTGCCTATATCTGTAACGGGACGCTTGTCGTGATAGATTGTACCACGGCTGTGCCGAAAAAGATTAACCCGTCTGATGTAAATCTTACCGGTACATTTGATAATCCGTCCTGGAAGCCGGAACCGGGCGGTGTAAGTAACGTATTAGCCGTAGAATTAATTAATGATGAAAACGAACATACTATCTATGCCTTGATGAATCCCTTTGACCCTAACCCGCAAGTGCAGCAACTAACTTTTAAGTGGGACGGTAAGAAAGCCAACCATCGCCATCCGGTGTGGTCAGGGGATGGGAGTGTTTTATTTTTTACCGGGACTATGCTTAAATCGGATCGGCCTGATTTATTTGGCGTGTATTTCGAGGCAGTTCTGGAAAAAGGCATCCAGGCCCAATGGTATCAAGTAAGTGACGGTATTGCCAAGATCAAACACCCCTGCTGGGCTCCGGACTTACAGCTACCGCAATCCGGCCCGGTGTCTGAATAAAAGGGCCGGATACTGCTTGACTTAAGCAGAAATTTCCAGTAAAATAAAATTAAGTATAATTATTGGAAAACATTAAAAACCGTATGACTGGCGGATCAGTGGATAAACCACAAGGAAATACGGTTCTAATTTCTTGCCGACCGCCTGGGCACTATATGCTCAGGCGGTTTTTAATACTTTTTCTAAAGAAAAATTGGCAATTAATTTATGAAGGAGGTTTTCAAAATGGAAGCATGGCGCGGTTTTAAGGGCGAAGTCTGGAAAAAACGGATTGATGTTGCCGAGTTCATTCGGGAAAACCATCAACCCTATCATGGCGATGCCACCTTCTTAGTTGGCCCTTCGGAGCGGACTAAAAGGTTATGGGCGAAAGTCCAGGATTTAATGGAACAGGAACGGGCTGCCGGCGGGGTTTTGGCGGTTGATACCAAAAGAGTGGCCGGAATTACTGCCTGGCCTCCGGGATATGTTTCCAAAGATGATGAAGTAATTGTCGGTTTACAAACTGATGAACCGTTAAAACGAATGGTTAACCCTTGGGGCGGGTGGCGGATGGTGGAAGCTGCCTGTAAAGCTCGGGGAATTGAACCGGATAAAACCATGGCGAAAATCTTTACCCGCTACCGGCGGACTCAAAATGAAGCGATTTTTAGGATTTACACTCCGGCAATGCGTCAAGCCAGAAAGTTGGGGATTATTACCGGTTTACCGGATGCTTATGGCCGGGGACGCCTGATTGGCGATTACCGTCGGGTGGCCTTGTATGGTACCGCTTACTTGATGGAGCAGAAGCAGCAGGAGTTGTATGCCATGGATAATCTGGATGATGAAACAATCCACCTCCGCGAAGACATTGCCGATCAGATCCGGGCTTTGGAACGTATGGCGGAACTGGGTAATGCTTACGGCTATGACATTTCCCGGCCGGCGGAAAATGCCCGTGAGGCAGTGCAATGGATCTATCTGGCCTACTTGTGCGCAGTTAAGGAACAAAACGGCGCTGCTATGTCTTTCGGGCATAACAGTCCGTTTATGGATATTTACATCCGACGTGACCTGGAAGCGGGAATCATTAACGAGACCGAAGCCCAAGAATTAATCGATCAATTAGTAATCAAGCTGCGGATGGTCCGGCACTTACGTACTCCGGAATATGACGAACTATTTGCCGGCGACCCCACTTGGATTACCGAGTCGGTAGGGGGCATGGCCGAAGACGGCCGGACTTTGGTCACTAAAACCGACTACCGCTGGCTGCAGACGCTCAACAATCTTGGTGCCGCTCCGGAACCCAATCTGACAGTGTTATGGAGCCCACGGTTACCGAAGCATTTCCGGAAATTCTGTACCGCTTTGGCCATTGCTACTTCGACACTGCAGTTTGAAAACGATGAACTGATGCGACCAATTTTCGGAGATGATTATGGGATCTCCTGCTGCGTTTCAGCGACCCGCTTAGGCAAGGATATGCAGTTCTTTGGTGCCCGGGTCAACCTGGCCAAGGCGTTACTGTTGGCGGTCAACGGCGGTAAGGATGAAATTACCGGCATGCCAGTGCTGGATATCCCGGCCTTGGAAGGAGAGTATCTGGACTGGGATCAAGTGTGGGATAATTACGAAAAGGTTTTGACTTGGCTTTCGGTATTATACAGCCGGACGATGAACTGCATTCACTATATGCATGATAAGTACAATTACGAACGAGTCCAAATGGCCCTAATTGACTCCAAGCCCCATAGGCATATGGCGTTTGGCGTGGCCGGACTGTCGGTCGTAGCTGATTCGTTAAGCGCTATCAAATACAGTAAAGTAAAAGTAACCCGTGATGAGCGGGGAATTGCGACTCGGTTTGAAAGTGAGGGGAAATTCCCATGTTACGGCAATGACGATGACCGAGTTGATGGTCTGGCGGTTCGGGTGTTACGCTATTTTTACAGTTCTTTGGCGGAACAACCGATTTACCGTAACGCTGTTCCTACCCTCTCCGTTTTAACAATAACCTCCAATGTGGTCTATGGCAAAAAAACCGGGGCTACGCCGGATGGGCGGGAGGCGGGGAGACCCTTTGCGCCGGGTGCTAATCCCATGCACGGGCGGGAAGAGAACGGAGTGGTGGCAGCAATGCGCTCCATAGCGAAACTGCCTTACGATATTTGCCGGGATGGAGTCTCCTATACCTTCTCCATTACTCCCCGGGCTTTGGGTAGTTCCGATACGGACCGGATTCAGAATCTGGAAGCATTAATCGATGGTTATTTTGGCGCCGGCGGTCATCATATCAATGTTAATGTTTATAGCCGGGAAGTATTGATCGACGCCATGGAACATCCGGAACTCTATCCTAATCTGACGATTCGGGTATCCGGCTATGCAGTGCATTTTACCAAACTCAGCCGGGAACAGCAACAGGAAGTGATCGAGCGCACTATTTACGAACGGATGTAGAAATGAATACTTAAACCGGAATAATAATGTAGAAACCGGGGCGGGGTGGCTTGTAATGGGAAAAATTCAGTCAATTCAGAGTTTCAGTACGGTTGATGGACCGGGAACCCGGGTGGTGGTATTCTTCCAAGGCTGCCCGGTGGGGTGTATCTTCTGTCACAACCCGGATTCATGGGATTTTCAAGGTGGAGAGGAAATTGATGTGGAACACTTAATGCGGCGGCTGGAACGTTTCCGCCCCTTTTTGAAAAAGCCCGGCCTGACCCTTAGCGGTGGGGAACCGTTAGCCCAACCGGAGTTCGCCTTGGAATTAATTACAGCGGCTAATGCAGAGGATTGGCATGTTGCCTTGGATACCTCGGGCTGGGGAACGGCGGACTTATTCCAAAAGGTGGCGGGTAAGGCTGACTTGATTATGTTCTCGGTTAAACATCCTTTGCGACCGGAAGAACTTTCCCGCTGCAACCGTGACACAGTCTGGCGAAACTGGTTAAGCCTGGCGGAGCTTGCCAAACCGGTCTGGCTCCGCTATGTGTTGATTCCGGGTTGGACCGATCAACCGGAGGCGTTGCGGGCCTTAAAAGAATGGGCTGCCAAGTTACCCAACCTCAAGAAGATTGAAATCCTTCCATACAACGGCCTGGCAAAGGATAAATGGATTAAGTTGGGTTGGGATAGTCCGATTTTTCATGACCAGAACCTACTGGTGACGGAGGCACAACTCCGTCAGGCTGAGCACGAATTAGAAATCTGAACCTCTTCATCTGGAACCGGTAATAAGAACGGTGTTTCGTTCCCTAAATTGCAAGATCTGTGAAACCGGCCTGCTTTTCCTTGCAAAACCAGTTCGGCATGGGCCTGTTTCGATGTGTTTCCGGAATTATTTTATGCTTCGACAACAATTTTTGGACTGCATTTTGTTTGATATTCAATCAACTCGTTAATAACCGGATTTTCACCGCATAATGGGCAGGAAGCCCTTTTTGGCCAAGGAATTTCCCGGAAATTCAGGTTCAACCCGTCAAAGGTTAAAATCCGATTGGTGAGAGTGTTTCCAATACCCAGCAATACCTTAAGCGCTTCCAGTGCCTGCAAGGAGCCGATAACACCGGTGACCATTCCCAAAATCCGTATCGTTACAGGTTGGCAGAGTTCCGTCTTCGGGAGGTAACGGGTACAAGCAGCGGTAACATGATGAATGGTGGGGAATAATTGTCATTAGGATTCCTTCATATTCGATTACAGCACCTTCTATTACCGGCTTATTTAAAAAATAGCAGCAATCACTGATTAAATAGGAGCCGGGAAATTATCGACGGCATCGATAATGACATCATACTCCTTAACCAGTTCTTCAATGTTATAAATATTGATTCGCTCATTATAAGTAGTGATCTTGACATCCGGATTAAGAGCAGTTAATTTTTCAAAGGCAGACTCAACTTTCTTTTTTCAGATATCTGAAGTAAAATGAAGAATTTGGCGCTGTAAATTGGAGATGCCAGTGACATCAAAATCGGCTATACCTAAACCACTGACTCCGGCCGCAGCCAGATAATAAAGGGCCGGAGATCCTAATCCTCCGGCTCCGATGACCAATACTTTCGAATTCAATAGTTTTTCTTGGCCCTGATATCCGATTTCTTTGAGAATTAATTGTCTTGAGTACCGTAAAATCTGTTCTCCAT
>DATCLA010000126.1:0-2804 GCA_036564195.1 Bacillota bacterium | reverse complement strand
ACCTCAGTCAGCAACTCTCGACGCGGGTAACAGTCCGTACCGTATGAAGTGGCTCGTAGTTTAACCCATTTACCGCTAATCAGATCTTCAATCACATGGGCTCCGCCGTATTTAAAGCCTTGAGTCTCCGAAAGCTCGGTTGCCCCAATATAAGCATCGACTGCCGCAATCCCGGCATAGGCGGGCACGTCGTTTAACCAGACTTTTCCCATCCGGATCGGTGGATCGGAGTGGCCGAAATTTAAAAAAGCACCGCTGGAACACATCGGTCCAAAAGTGGCTGTAGTCACCACATCAACTTCCCGGGCAGTTTTGGCATAACCGGCCTCAGCCACATAGTCAATAATCTCCTCCGCTGTTAATACCACTGCCTTGCCTTGTTTAATTTTCTCATTAATTTCCGCAAATGTTTTCACCTAATTCACCTCAGTCAAATATAGGAACTATTAATCTTAATTGTAAAACTGTTAATCAAAGGTTACCTTAAATCAATTGTGATTCAAAGTTAGTTACTTATCGCGACTCCAAAGCTAACCGTTAAAAAAAACCTCTTGCAATAAGAGGTTAAGAAATTAGCACACCTCTCATCTTTCAGGAATTTCCTGCTGGATTTGGCACCATACGCGTTGTAATAACGCAGGTTGCCGAGGTTTCACCGGGCCAGTCCCTCCGCCTCTCTCGATGAGGAAATAAATTTTATTTAATTAATAAATTTAATTTTATTACTAAATCTTAATACTGTCAAGAAAAAATATGTAAACCGAAGCGCTTTGGACAGGTTTAACTTATTTAGCCGGGATCAACTCACTGGTCTCAACTTTAAATCTGGGCGGTACCGATCACAGTCTTTCGTCAGCATCCTTTGGTAATTGCCTTAGCAGTTCCAACTGTTGCCGGGCTTCCGGATAATCGCCACCCTTAATAGCCAGAGCTTTGTTAAAATAACCCTTGGCTGCCTCATATTTTTGGGCTTGAAGCATTACCAAGCCTAAAGAGAGATAGAGCGGGTAATAGTTGGGGTGAAGTTTTAAGGCGCTGTAAAGATATTCTTCCGCTTGTTTCGTTTTGCCATAAAAAGCGAATACTTCGCCCAATAAATAGTAATATTTATAATTATAAGGATTTTGCTCCAACAGCGCAAAAAGTTCCGTTGTCAATACTTTAGCCATCCGGAGATGTTGGGTTTTGGTGGTATCTTTCCGGTTTATAATCACAAACGCATTATGTGCCCTGATAAACCGGTATTCGGGTTCCCAGGGCGCATAATGAATTGCTTTGACTAAATAGCTTTCATATTTCCAGGGGTCAAGACGTTGACTATAGCCGCGATGAAATTCCCGATCGGCCCGGTAAGCCTGGACTCCGTACCCCCAGGCCAATAAGACACAAATACCGGCAGAGCAAATTTTAAGCGCGGTTACTACCCGATTTTGGGCTTTTCCGACTGGTCCCATCGGGCACAGTAAACCGGTGAATAGCCAAAAGATGAAAGTATAGCCTACCCACGGAAAACTAAACTGGATCACGATCAGGTAACCGTAGAGGGTGGCCCAGAGTGCCGCATCCAAAGGGTCCCGCCGGGGTTCAGCCCGCCATTGCCGCCAGGTTTGTACCAGTAAAAACAAAAAACCAAGATAGATAAATAATCCGAAGATTCCCTGCGTAGCCAGGGTGTGGACCAAGTCACTATGAGCCAGGTCGAAGGTGCTATTTTTCGGCAAAGAGGCGATCATCGTTGCAGGTAAATGCTTAGTGATACTACCGGCCAACCCATTGATCCCCGCTCCGGTCAGCGGCCGTTCCAGAAACACCCGCCAAGCGGCAGTCAATAGTGTTAACCGGCTCGGATCAGTTACCGGCTGCCTAACCATTGACTGCAGTCGTTGCGGATTTTTCAAAATCAGCTGGCCCGGTTGATGATAAATCATTAAAACTCCGGTTGCGATAGAACAAGTCACCACTAAGCTGATAGTTAAGATTACCGTCCGGTGCTCCGCCAAAAACTGTTTTCCTAAAAAAACCGAAAAAAGCAACGAAGTGATGATTAACCCACCCCACCCGCCGCGGGAAAAGCTAAAGACCGTTCCCAGGACTATACAGAACAAACTGAGGTAACCGATAAGTTTCAAACTATGGTTTTTTTCGGAAAATAATAAGCCGTAACAACCGGGTAGTACCAGCACAAAGTAGGTCCCTAGGATCATCGGATTGCCAATAGTGGAACAGCTGCGCTGGAAGTTTGACCAAAAACCCTCCCAGAATTCCCAGGCCGCAACCGCACCCACCACTGCTCCGGTTATAATCGTTGCTAAAACTAATTGTTTTTTGTACTCCTTTAAACGTTGGCCGACAAAAAAGAAAAAACCGCTGGCAACAAAGAAGAAGAAACCTTCATAACGCTGGTAGCCACCGAAAAATGCTAGGGAACGACTGGGTGAAATTAAAGCCATTAACAAGAGCCAGATGAAATATAAACCAAGATAACGGCCTAGGTTACCACTGCCCTGGACAATTCGCCCGTCGCAACTGAATAGGAGTAATAACACTGCCGCAATGCTGTATAAGGCAATGGTTTTCGGCAGGTCAAAATGGCTGAAGGTCTGCGTGGACAAGATTAAAGGAATCACAATTATCGCCAAAATGGTCACAATCAGCATTGCTATTTTTAATTTCATGTTTTCCTCCGCAAAGCTTCACTATATCTATTAAAAATCTATTAAAAAAACTTCACACCGTTTAATTTACCTAAAAATCAGCCTTCTCTATCGCTTTTTAGCCTCCTCATCATTGCTACCGAGCAATAC
>DATCLA010000125.1:0-4603 GCA_036564195.1 Bacillota bacterium | reverse complement strand
GTTTTCAGAGAGAGAGGACTCAGTATTGCCATATGCAGATTTGTGGTTGAAAGTTTAAGATAAGTTAGTAAACATTAAAAAAATTACTAAAGAACAATTTTCAAATGCTCACCGAGAGGTTATATCAAAAATCAACTTTGTAAATGATACCAGAAAAACAATGGAAAGCTTTTTATTTAGGTTCTGGTGAAGAAAAATGCGTTTACGGTATTATCGATAAGGATAATAGGATTTTGCTTTAGAGTTGATTGATGAAAACCATTATCTTAATGGACGTTTTGTTAGCTGTTCCATAATTTCACCAGACAACGGTCAAACTGACCGGAACCGGATTGGAGAGTGCGACCAAACCACCTATCGCTTTGAAGAATACAATTTTTTAATTAGTACATGGGGAATTGACGGAATTAAATAGTTAAATGCCGATGGGTGTAACAAAAAAGTAACCATCGGCTTTTCCTTTGTAGCCTATTAAAGGGTTTTATTTCTCCACTAAAACTAAAATACTCCGTCCATGCAGCCAATAATCACGGTCCAGCCGGGTGCGACCACCGTCGAAATTTCGCTGTCGGGTCATCCAACCGCCGCTGTTATCCGTATCCACCACCCGGTACCACCGTTTTCCGGCCACATTGGGCGGTAAGGTCAGAGACTGCTTCCAAGGACTGCGATTGTAGGCAAAATAGATCGACTCCACCCGTTCGCCGGAGGGTGCCATCGGTTCCTTCCGAGCATTAATCCGGAAGGCCAGAAAATCTTGGCCATCCCAGTCAGCACCGTTCATTTCGGCTCCATCTTCCCGATACCAGGTAAGATCCTTTAAGCCGTTTTCCGGATCCAACGCTCCGCTCAAAAAATGGTCCGGTCTTAAAGCGGCATGTTGGTGCCGGAAATGAAGCAATTGCTTGACAAAATACCAGGTATATAAGTCATCACTGGACTCCAGCAACCGCTCGGCTTCCGCGATTTCACCCTGCTCCAAAAGTTGACGGTACCTTTGATAATTTCGAAAATCTAAATAGACCTCGGGACGGTCGACATAGACCAGATTCATCTGGCCGACTCCCGGTTTATAAGGGGGAATTCCCCTAAAGATTTCATCACCCCCGGCAAACATTGGCACCCCGGCTGACAGCATTAAGATTGTAAAGGCATTGCGGACCGCCTTCAGCTGCCCTTCCCTGCTGCCGTCCTGGTCCCAACTGATCTGGTCGGATTTTTCAACCCCTTCCGTTAAATGATAAAAGCGATTATAAGAAAAGAGGTTGCGTAAGGAGTTGCAATCGTCATGGGAGACAATATAATTAATTGAACACCAGGGGTTTTTTCCCACGAACTCCCGGGAACCGGCTAAAGATTTTGCAAAGTCACCGTTACGTAAGGGGATTACTCCGTACTTGTTCAACGCGGTTTTAACTTGATCTCGGAATGTCCGGTTCCAGACGGACCATTCCCCGGGAAACTGATTCAACCAGTCAATAAGGCTCTCATCGCCCCACGGCTCAGCAATGAGGTCAACTCCGTTTTCAAAATCAACTATCCGGGAAGGCAGTATTCGGCTGATCTCATTAAAAATCGGACTGTCAACCCTGGTATAATAGTTGCCGTCCTTGCCAGTTAAGCTTAAAATGGGAGCTAAATCGAACCGGAACCCGTCCACCCCCATCTCCTCCACCCAATATTTTAGGGAATCAAAGATCAGGTTCCGGACTACCGGGGCATCATAATTAAGATTAGCGCCGCAACCGCCCCGTCCTTCGTAGCGGCGGTTCCCATCCCGCAACATGAAATAACTCCGGTTGTCCAGCCCAATCAGGCTCAACAGACAAGCCGCCTGATAATCTTGGAAAAGGTCGGCCCGGCGGGAATAGCAACCCTCTTGAATTGCTTTTTCAACCTCTGCGTGAGACTGCGGCTGCTCCCGGTTAACTAGACGACGCAGAATGCCTTCGCCGGTATGATTGTAGACCACATCTAAAAATACTTTAATCCCCGCGGCATGAAAGGCCTTAACCATCTCCCGAAACTCCCGAGTGGGACCACCGGGGCTTTGGTCAGCAGCATACCTGCGGTTTGGCGCAAAATAATTGATAGTCATATAACCCCAGTAATTATCGCCGCGAGGGTCGGCGTCATCATTTTGGTCATCAGCAAACTCCTGAACCGGCAAGAACTCAACGGCAGTCACTCCCAACTCTTTGAGATAGTCGGCTTTTAGTCCGGCCCCTTTAAAAGTACCCCGCAGCTGTGGGGCAATGCCCGGATCCAACATGGTTAATCCGCGCAGATTAACCTCATAAATTACATCATCTTTCAAATGTCGACGGGGTTTGGAGCCATAATTAATCTCCTGTTTTGAAAAGAATAAAATAGACTTGGGCGCAATCCGTCCCGTATCCAAACAGCGAAACCCGTTTCCACCATAGTAGGCCCCCAAATAGGCATTGGGGTCAATGTAGAGCCGGTCAACCTGAGGGTCATGGCTGATCTCCCGGGCATAAGGATCGATCAGAAGTTTATTGGGATTAAAGCGGTTGCCCTCGGCATCGACATCAGCAATGAACCCTAGTTCACTGCCTTTAGTCCAGCCGTCACAATATTCCCAATTCGGCCCCCAGGCTCGGTATCCGTAGTAGATGCAATCAAAAGCCGCTCCCGCGTTTTGCAGTTCCTTAAGGGACAGCGTAATTTCCCAAATCTCTCCGGAGCGAATCAACGGCTTGGACAGGACTTCATCCGCGCCCAACGGTATGGAATAAAAATAAATCTCGATCCTGCCGGCATGCTTTGAAAAAACCCGGAAACTAACTTCATTGGTATTCTGGTAATACCTGGCGCCTAAGGACGGCATCATACATCCTCCTTACCTAAGTTAAAAGTTTACTGTTTGGATCCAATAGATATATTGTCTTAAAATTTCGAAAAAAATTTAAACTTTGGCAAAATCACTCTTGCCTTCCGACTGCTATTTTTTTAGAGTATTTTTACCAATCAAAAGGAAACACAATAATAATTAACGAAACAATAACTAAATCTTGTCAAAGAAAGGAATGATCTCATGAAAGTACTGGTTACCGGAGGAGCCGGGTATATTGGCAGCACTGTCTGTTCAGCTTTGCTTGACCATGGGCACCAGCCGGTTATTTTGGACTCATTAATCACCGGAAGGGCTGAATTTGTCAAAGACCGCATTTTTTACCAGGGCGATATTGCCGATCGTAATCTTTTGGAAAAAATCTTTACCGAACACCCGGATATCCGATACACTATCCACTTTGCCGCTTTAATCCAAGTCCCTGAATCCGTCATCAAACCATTTGAATATTATTATGAAAATGTCGCCAAATCGTTGTTGCTTTTTAAAAATTTAAACGAGTTGAACTGCAAGAATGTAATTTTCAGTTCCTCCGCCTCCATCTATGACGATGTCCCCGGCTTTATGGTAACGGAAGAATCACCTCTCAACCCCCGTAGCCCCTATGCGCGGACCAAATACATGATGGAAATGGTCTTAAAGGATTTCTGCTCTGCTTATGGGATGAAAGGTATTGCCTTGCGCTATTTCAACCCCATCGGAGCTGACCCTAAACTGCGTTCGGGGATTTATGCCCAATTTCCCAGTCACGTCTTGGGGAAGTTGGTGAATGTGGCTTTAGGTAAAGAGCCGGTCTTTAAGATTACCGGGACCAATTGGAATACTCGGGACGGTTCCGGGATCCGGGATTACATTCATGTCTGGGATCTAGCCATGGCCCACCTCAAGGCGCTGGAGCAATTTGATACGATCTTTACTTCACCTGATGGTGCTGCCCAGCCTTACCAAGTAATCAACCTAGGTAGCGGCACCGGGGTAACCGTCAAAGAATTGGTGGCCGCATTTGAAAAAGTCTACGGCCGGACTATCAACAAAATCGAAGCTCCACCCCGGGATGGTGATGTGGCGGGTGCTTACGCCAATGCGGACCGCGCTGCCCGCTTACTGGGCTGGAAGACTGAATTATCGATTGAAGACGGAATTGCGGATGCCTTAAGATGGGGCGAAATCCGAAACTCAATTTTATCCTATAATTAATTCTAAAACGCATAATTTTCCTGGTAATGTTCATGCTATTGACAGGGCTAAAACTTGTCATGGGGGAACAGACCGATGAAACGAGAGAAAATTCACAATTTACAGGAAGAGGGAGTTTGTGAAGGCGATGGTGAGGAGGTTAAAAATGCCATATTGAACATGGCTTTAACCGGAGATGCCGAATATGACGCGCTCAATCCAACCGTCGGTGGCGGTGGCCAGCTGGCCGGTTCGCACCGGACTGATATCAATGAACAAACCAACTTAAACTTAGGTGCAGTGGCCGATCCCGGCGGAATTGACCCTGCCAGTGACCGGCAGATGCTCCGAAATATGAAGCGGAATATTGACAAGCATCAGTAAATCAAAGGTTATTTTGAGTTGACCCGGGTTTAAACCCGGTTTTTTGTTTCAGGCCGATTTCTTCATCCTTAAAAAGCTGATTTTAAAGAAGAAAAGTATTATAATTAAAGGCGATAATATATTTTTTAAAGGAGGCAAAAAGCATTATGTCACGGATTGCAATTGCTT
>DATCLA010000124.1:0-1681 GCA_036564195.1 Bacillota bacterium | reverse complement strand
ACCCGGACTCCAGGAATAAGTATAGGGAGCAACACCTCCGGTTACAGTTGTATTGATACTGCCATTACATAAACCATAACATGTAACGTTTGAGGAATTAAAAGAAATATTTATTACCGGAGGTTCGTTGATAAGAACATTCATGGTTTTTTGACAACCATTGGCATCGGTTACGGTTACGGTATAACTTCCTGCACATAATCCGGTAGCAGTGGGACCGTTTTGTCCGTTGCTCCATTGAATGTTGACATACGGAGGAGTTCCCCCATTAATATTTGTAATAGTGGCCGATCCATTGCAAGCACCATTACAACTTACGTCATTTTTAATAATATTAAAGGTTATATCCGATGGCGCCGTAATGGTGAAGTTTTGACTTTTTTGACAGCCATTGGCGTCGGTCACGGTCACGCTGTAATTTCCGGCACATAGGTTGTTAAAGGGATTACCTGTGAAACCTCCCGGTGACCATACCCAAGTGTAACCGGGTGTGCCTCCGGAAATGTTAATAATCTGGGCAGAACCATTGCATACACCAAAGCAGGAAGCATTATTGGTACTTAATTGTATATTGATGGGAGCAGGAGGTGTAATGATTACGGAATCAATACCAGTACACCCTTTGCTGTCTGTTACAGTTATATAATAGGTTCCACTGCATAAACTATTGATGCTTTGAGTGGTTTGATTGCCGGGTGTCCACAAATAGCTATAAGGCGGAGTGCCACCTGTAGGATTAGAAACGGCAGAACCATTACAAACATTTGGACAAGTAGGATTGGTGAAAGATGGATTAGGTTTGACTGAATCGGGTTCTGTTACGACGATAGTATCAGAAATGAAACATCCGTTTGCATCTGTTACATTTACGATATACTGACCGGCGCACAACCCCGAAACACTATCGGTTGTCATGTTGCCGGGTGACCAATTGTAGGAATAAGGCGGGGTTCCTCCCGAAACATAAGCAGCAGCCGAACCATTACACTGCCCTTTGCATAAAGCCGGATACACATTGGTAAAGATTGAAAGGGGGGTAGGTTCGGTAACAACAAATGTTACGACAGTGTCACAATTGTTGGCATCTCTGATGGTATCGGAATATACGCCCGGACATAAATTTGAAATAATGGGTGTATTGGCACCATTGCTCCAACTATGCGTATAGGGCGGAGTGCCTCCACTCAAGACATTGACTCCAATTGTGGCATCACAAGCCCCTCCGCAACTAACATTAACGTGAATTGTATCCAAATTGAAATTTTGGGGAGACAAGATGGTTACGGTATCCAATCCAATGCAACCATTGGCATCGGTTACCGTTACGCTATAAGTACCGGGACATAAATTTGTGGCTGTTGAAGTGGTTTGGTTTGACGGGTCATTCCACTGGTAAGACACATAAGGGGGAGTGCCTCCTGTAGGATTAGAAACGGCAGTTCCATCACAACTTCCAAAACATAATGTCATGTATCCGGTAGCATTCGGATCGACATAATTCGGTTCGTTGACGGTAAAGTAAAAAACAGTATCACAAATGACTCCATCATAAACATGCACCCAATAATTCCCGGCACATAAATTGGAAATACTGCTTGTGCCCGATGTTGTTTCACTAAATCCGGTACTCCAGTTAAAAGTATAAGTAAAGGTACTTCCTACAACCGTTAAAGAAATAGAT
>DATCLA010000123.1:0-8241 GCA_036564195.1 Bacillota bacterium | reverse complement strand
ACCGTTTCCCCGGCTATGATCTTTTGGGGATTCTCCACCAAGATCCGCCGGGTGGCCGCCTCACCCACCAGCAATTCCAATTTAGCCGCAGTTTCGGACAGCCGGGGACGGCGGCTGTGGATCCCGTGGGCATCCGATCCGATACAGTGAACCAGCTCATTCAGGAGTAACAGCTCCGTGGTTTTAGCGATCCGTTCGCCCAGTTTTCCAATGAAACTTGCGCCGTTGATTTGGATCAGGACTCCTTTGCTGACCCATTCCATCACTAATTCCGGCTCCCGGTTGATCTGGGGATGCCGCTCCGGATGGGCTAACACCGGAGTGATCCCCCTGGTTAACAACTTAAAGAAAAAATCTTCGGTGTAACTGGGAATTTCAAAAGCCGGCAGTTCTAACAGGAGATACTTGCCGCCGTTAATGCAGTAAGCCCCGGGCCCGGTGATTAAATTATCTAACAAATCCATTTTCAAGGCTACTTCCGCTCCGGGAATGATCGAAAGCTCTAACTGCAGCTGGTGCGACAAACGCTGTAAAAGTTCACAACCGGCAACAATCCGTTCCCATTCGGGCAACCATTCTCCTTCTATCACGTGAGGTGTAGCAACGATGGTCTTGGTTCCGTTTTCAAAGGCCAGTTGTAACATAGCGGCCGCAGTTCCTTCATCAACCGCACCATCGTCGATCCCCGGGATAATGTGAGTATGTAAATCGATCATCTTCCGCTCCTCAATTTTGGATTGTTTTTCCCTTCACCACTAATAGTTATCAAATCTAAAAACCGCATTCACCTCGCAATACTTTTATTGTACATTCCCTAACCTTCTGGTGCAACTGCCGCTTACTTTTATTAACAAAAGATTTAGACTCCGTTATTTTTTACCATTTCCGGCTGATCGGGACTAGGGTTGTCAGGTTGGCTATTTTTTGATAAGTAGATATCTGCTGTTTGGTGGCTAAAAATTATCCAGCGGCAGTTCGGCGAGGAGCGACTCTCTCAAGCCTTAGGACTGCTTGATTCTTTAGGCAATACCTTCAATGAGGAAGTATTTTAACTATTGACATAATCATCTTAAAATTTAGGAATTTTTCCATAAAATGAACGTTAAAAATAATTGACAATCCGCCGGGCCCAAGTTATAATAATTTATGTTGTCGCCCAGGTGGCGGAACTGGCAGACGCGTACGTTTGAGGGGCGTATGGGCAACCGTACCGGTTCAAGTCCGGTCCTGGGCACCAATACAATAACCAAAACAAGCAGCTTACCGAGCTGCTTTTTTTTGATGAGTCCCCAACGGTTCTTTGACTCATTCTAACGGTAAATAATGTTTGATTATCAATAGCCAAACTGCTATACTTAAAGAAGTCAACCGTTTAACAGTTTAACTCGCTGTTGCCATTAATGACTTGAACAGTAAGGTAGAGTTGCAAAACAGCCATATCCACTAAGGAGGAGTGAACTGATTGGAAAACGAAAAGTTTCAAGATTTAGTCCTCAACCACCTGGCTAAGTTGACTCAGGATCTAACCGAGTTTAAACTGGAAATGACTGAATTTAAAGAAGAAATGAGTAGTTTTAAACGAGAAACTATTAATAAACGGTTTGAGCAGATTGATTCCAGGTTGGATCGGCTTGAACAAAAACAAGATAATGCCAATCAACAACTCTCCCAGTTGCTTGAGTTTAAGACCGAAGCTACTCAAAAATTAGATAAACTCCTTGATGATGATGTCGATTTTCTCAAATATAAAGAATTTCAAAATGAAGCCGATATTTTTAAGTTAAAAAACCAATTGAAAGTTATTAAATAAAAAAGAGCAACCAAATGCTCTTTTTGTTCATTTACAGCTACTTTTCACCCATAGGTACCGTTTCACTCTTCAACGATTGGGGCTACGATTTCCCGGTCAACCCAGCAACCAAGTGATTAACCCCCAGCCACTCCGCTGCTGAAACAAACTTTAAAAAAGGACCCACCACCACTAATTTTTTGTCACCATCCGTGTAATGGTTGTCCCCTCCTTTTATGCTTTGGTGATGATCATATGAAAAAGACCTCAAGTGGATGACGACTTAGAACCGGCTATTCCACAATAATCATCTCCGGCGCTGCCATAGTCAGACATTCACAACCATCCTCCCGTACCACCACGGTATCTTCATTGCCAATCACTCCCAGACCCGGTAGAGCGACTTTGGGTTCCAAGGCAATGGTCATACCGGCAACCACTGGGTAGTCCATTTTAGGGGCTAACAAAGGTAGTTCGTCAAGCTCCAGCCCGATGCCGTGACCGACAAACCGAACTTTTTCCGGCCCGAGCCCCATAAACTCCTTTTCGTAACCGTAGTCTGCGGCCAGCTGCACTGCTGCAGCATACAATTCACTCCCTAATCTCCCGGGCCGTAACTCTTCCATCAAAGTCTGTTCGATCTCCAGCATCACCTGAAACGCACGGAATACTTCCGGGGTAGGGAGACCCCAGCAAAACATCCGGGTCAGGTCGACGTGGTAACCTTGATAGTTAAGACCATAATCCAAAATCACCGGTTGGCCATAAGGAATCTTCCGGTCAGCAGCTCCAAAAGGATTAGCCTGGGAGAGTCCGACCCCGCCGCAGATCCCTTCAAACTTCGTTCCCGCCAGTGCATTGGTACCGGCAGAGCAAACCCCGTTTCCAATTTCTACCGTTTCCCGCCGAACCCGAAGAAACCCACTATGGCCATGGATCCGGAGATAATTTTCAACGGCTACACTTAACTCCAATTCTGTCATACCGGGGCGAAACCGTTCCCGGACCACTTGCGGAATACCGGCGATTATCCGTCCGGCGGCACTGATAATTTCCAGTTCCCGTTGGGACTTTACCATCCGGAGCTGTCGGACGGCTGCTGATATTTCCACCGCTGCCGCACCGGATAGCAGTTGCAACCACCGCTCGACAATGACATAAGCGGTTTTCTCCAATGTAAAACCTACCCGCTCGGCCCGGAGAAAGCCACAGTCATCTATAATTTGCCTCAGTTCTTTGGTATTTTGAAAGTATTCCAGGGAAAGCTGCGGTACTTCTGCCTTAATCCGCTCCACTGCCTTACGTGCTAACAGCACCGGTTTTCCCACCGCCGGTACCACCAGATACTGTGGCAGGACTGAACCGGTAAAGTAGTATAAGTCAGAATTTTGGTCTAAAACCGCCAAGTCAACTCCTTTTTCTGCCATCAATTGCTGAAGTTTAAAGATTCTGGCGTCAAATTCTTCCTGGGTAAAGTTAGGCATGGCAGTTTCCTCCTTATTGTGAATAACCAGTATTAATAGAAAATGTACTTAAACAAAAAGGATGTTGCAATCCCATCCTTAAATTCGCTAACAAATCCTTGAAAAAATATTTTGAATCAAAAATCTCAACTTAAAATTAAATCTTTTGTAAGCTTGTTTCCGGAAATTACCTTCTTTTTGAGCCGGTAAAAGTTCATCCTTGAAATCGGTTACTTGAAGAAAATTTTGTCTCTCAACCCGAAATTTTAATTGATACAATGTGTAAGGTTTAACTTATATTGGCTAGTAATGATAAATTATTAAATGTATCTAATGTATCTTAAGAAAAAAGCTGCTTTGGCGGTTTAATAGATCACCTTATTTAAAGGATACTCCACTATCCCCTGGGCTCCGGCTTTCTTTAAACGCGGAATCAATTCCCGTACTTTACACTCATCGATAATTACTTCCAGAGCAATCCATTCCGAATCGGATAGCTGCGAAATAGTCGGCTTTTTCAAAGATTCCAAAATCATTACCACCGTTTCCAGATTCGACTTGGCCAAGTTCATCTTTAAGCCCACTTTACCTTCAGCCATCAAGGCCCCTTTAAGCAACATGGCGATACTTTCAAGCTTCTCCCGTTTCCAAGGGTCCGCCCAGGCTGCTTTATTGACAATCAACTGGTTTTTAACCTCCAGGACAGTGTCGATAATCCGCAACTTATTGGCACGTAGGGAACTGCCGGTTTCGGTAATCTCGACAATGGCATCCGCCAGCACCGGCGGTTTCACTTCCGTGGCACCCCAGGAAAACTCGATGATTGCCTCCACACCGCAGCGGCGGAAATAATCTTTAGTTACCTGGACCAATTCCGTGGCAATCCTTTTGCAGTGCAGATCGGCAACGGTCTGAAATGGTGAGTCGTTAGGCACTGCCAATACCCAGCGGCAGGGATTTAAAGTCTGTTTGGAATAGACCAAATCGGCTACTACCTGGACGTCGGAATGTTGTTCCAGGATCCAGTCGTTGCCGGTGATCCCGGCGTCAATTACTCCTTCCTCCACATACTTTGACATCTCCTGCGCCCGGATTAACATTCCTTCCAGTTCCGGATCATCAATCGACGGATAATAGTTCCGTTCCCGGGCGGTAATATTAAACCCGGCCTTCTTAAACAGCCTGAAGGTAGCGTCTTGAAGGCTTCCTTTTGGTAATCCCAGTTTTAACAAAGACATCCCCATCACTCCCTGCGCTAATTATAAAAAACACCTTTGTTCAAAGTCAAAAATATCAGCAGCAAAGGTGTTTTTCAGTTTTCGGAATTTTGCTGTAAAAGGTGACTCTTGGAAAATCATTTACCTGCATTATAAACTTACAAATTACGGTTTGTCAACCTCCGGAAAATCTGAAGCCGCTATTACCTTAGGTTACTTGGACCTGTGCTTTTCCAGATAAAGTTGAATCTCAGCTGCCGGACGGGTATTGAAGATATCCTGCTGCTGTAACCAACCTTTTATGGCTACCGCCAGCCCGCTGCGGGCGAACGCCAATTCCGCGGTACTGTGAGCATCAGGGTTAACGGCAATCAGCACCCCCGCTTCCCGGGCTTGCCGACACCACCGCCAGTCCAGGTCATAACGGTACGGGTTGGCATTGAATTCGATGATCACTCTTTTTTCAGCTGCTTTGGCAATTACCGCCTCCAAATCCAGTTCGTACCCGGGACGTTGCAGCAAGATCCGCCCGGTGGGATGCCCCAAGATAGTTAAGTAGGGATTGTCCAATGCTTTTAACAGCCGCGCCGTCATTTCCGTTTTTCCCATCCCAAACTGAGAGTGAACTGAACCGATCACCAAATCAAACTCTGCTAAAAGTTCCGAAGGATAATCCAGATCCCCATTGGGAAGGATCTCCGATTCGATCCCCTTGAAGATCCTGAAACCGGGATACTCGCGGTTGAGGGCGTCAATCTCCGCAAACTGTCTTTTGAGGGCAGCCTCCTGTAAACCGTGGGCATAGACTGCGGTCCGGCTGTGGTCGGCCACTCCAAGATATTTATAACCTAACTCGATGGCTGCTTCCACCATCTCACGCAAACTGTTAACTCCGTCACTATAATTGGTATGGACATGAAAGACACCCTGGAGGTCTTCCGGTCGGACCAGTTGCGGCAGGCGATTGTCCCGGGCCGCCTCGATTTCTCCTTGGCCTTCCCGAAGTTCCGGCGGGATATAAGCCATTTGCAGACGTTGGTAAAGTTCAGCCTCATCCCGGCAGTTACTGAGCGCATCTCCTTGGGACAGACCGGACTCAGTGAGTTCAAACCCTAGTTCTGCGGCATACCGGCGCAAAGCGGTATTATGGGCGCAGCTGCCGGTAAAGTACAGCAAAGCATAAGGGTATGCTTCCGGTTTTACCACCCGCAGATTGCACCGGACTCCGGAACGCAGATTAACTGTGGCAGCGGCCGGACTGCTGGCAACCGTTGTCGCCACATCGGGCAGATTGATAAAGGAGCTGACTACTGCCGCCGGTTCCGCTGCAGCGGCGACTAAATCCACATTTCTGACCACTTCGTTCCGGCGGCGCAGGCTCCCGGCAAGCTCCGCTTGGACCACCCCCGGGCATTGGGATAATTGTCCTAATAATTGGTGGGCTGCGGCGGCCACCTCCGCTAAAAGATACTGGCCCCGCTGTTCCTTGATAAACTCGACCCCTGCCAACAGCTTTGCCTGGGTTTTCGCTCCAAAGCCGGGCAGGCCAATCAGACGGTTCTGTCGGCAGGCTTCCTCCAGCTGTTCCAACATGGTAATACCTAATTTACTATAAAGCAGATTAAGCTTCTTTGCTCCCAGTCCTGGTACTTTCAGTAACTCCGGCAAACCCGGAGGAATACTGGCTTTAAGCTCTTCGTAGGAGACAATGGTCCCGGTAGCCTGCCACTCCAGTACTTTTTGGGCCAAAGCAGCACCGAACCCGGGAAGTTCCCCAATTTTTCCTTCATTAATCAACTGTTGTTGATCTGGAGTCAAGTTATCCAGCAACCGAGCGGCATTATAGTAAGCCCGGGCTTTAAAGGGATTCTCCCCCTTGATCTCCAAAAGCAGCCCAATCTCATTAAAAATTCGCGCTAATTCCTGGATCATAGGACAGCCTCCTTGAACTTCAGGAAAAGAGTACTTATTAGTAAACATTTAACATAATTATAAAGAAATATATGGATTACATCTTAAAATACTTAATTGAAAGAATAGCATAATTACCTCAATAAACCCTTCGGCCACAATATATAGTGAATAGCCTGGATGTATCTATCAATATATTGCGAGCGAAAACTTAAATCAGAATTATGCAATTCCTTAAGTTTACAACCGCTCCGTCCGAAGTGCTGCCATCCATTTTTCCGAAATGAGGCGGATTCATAATTAGTCAATTAAGATTGTAATACAATATCTGGTATTTAACCAGAATTAACCTATCAAAATATTGAAATCTGAACATTATGAAACTTGCCGAACTTTCCCGGGCAACCAACAGATCACCAATCTATGGGACGGCAGTTACACCCAGAACGGCGCCAATGTTACAGTTAAAAATGAATCGTATAACGGCACGATTACCCCCAACGCGTCAGTTAACTTCGGATTTAATCTCAGTTACAGCGGCAGTAACACCAAACCCACTGGATTTAACTTTAAACGGTGTTGCCTGCCGAGTCCAATAGGCCTTACCAATCAGGCCTCTTACAGCGAAGCTATCCCGTTAATAATGGGATAGCTTTTTTGCTCCATAGTTATTTTTACCGCTCCGTAATTATTGGCCTTTAGCCATCTGATTAATCAATTTCACAATTGTGGCGGACGCGTCTTTAAGCTCACTCCGCTCCATGGCGGCAATATATTGCCCCCGCTTCTGATAGAGCTGGCGAATCCGCTCCAACAGCAAATCCCCAGTGAGTTCCTCTTCTTCCAGCACCATACTGAATCCTTGTTTTGCAAAGGAACGGGCGTTTAAGATCTGATCGCCACGGCTGGCCGCCCGGGAAAGCGGAACTAATAAAGCAGGTTTTTTCAAAGCTAACAGTTCAAAGAGGAAGTTGGCTCCGGCCCGCGATAGGCAGAGGTCAGCCGCAGCCAAGACATCCGGCAGTTCCGGGCCGATAAACTCAAACTGGCGGTATCCCGGTTGTTCCAAACCAGGGTCCAGATTACCTTTGCCGCAAATATGGACTATTTGAAAGTCGGTTAACAGTTGGGGTAAAATTGAACGCAAATTTTGGTTTAAAACTTTAGAACCCAAGCTACCGCCCATTACCGCCAGCACCGGCCGAGCGTCTGAAAAGCCGCATAATGCTAAACCTGCTTGCCGGTGGCCATGTAACAGTTCGTCACGGATCGGGTTTCCTGTCAGAACGCTTTTGCGGGTCGGCAGATGCCGGAGGCTCTCCGGAAAAGTAGCGCAGATCGCCGTCGCAAACGGCAAGGCCAATTTATTGGCTAATCCGGGGGTCAGGTCCGATTCATGCAACAGTACCGGGATCCGGTTTAACCAGGCGCCCACCGTTACCGGGACCGAAACAAACCCACCTTTGGAGAAGACCAGGTCTGGTTGGAGTTTGCGCAGCAGAACCGTCGCATCAAACAGGCCCTGAATCACCCGGAAGGGATCAGTGAAATTTTGCAGTGAAAAGTAGCGACGAAATTTTCCTGTGGCGATCCCATAGTAAGGGATGCTGGCCTCCTTGATCAGGTCTTTCTCAATCCCGTGATAACTGCCGATATAACTGATCTCCCAGCCATCCCGTTGCAAATGGGGTACTAAAGCCAGGTTCGGCATCACATGCCCGGCGGTACCGCCTCCGGTTAACACAATCTTCTTCATGAACCCACTCCCCATCATTTCATTGATTTGCTTGATCTTTACTCGTTTTACTCACCGATTTATTTTGGTCTGTCTGTTAATATTTATATGTGAACTCCTTTTAAC
>DATCLA010000122.1:0-1773 GCA_036564195.1 Bacillota bacterium | reverse complement strand
AGAGAAACCGGAAGAACTATGGTGGAGAGTATTAGATTACCTTGAAGCCAATTATGAACTTTCAAGTATTAAGCGGATTTACCTATCTGGAGACGGGGCTCTTTGGATCCGCCAAGGGATAGAATACATACCTGGAGCCATCTTTATCGTAGACCGATTTCACCTGGCGAAATATATTCTAATGGCCACCGCTCATGCTCCGGAACTAAGAAAGCCGGTATACTGGGGGATTAAGTCATTAAACAAACAGAAAGTCCTGGCGCATCTTGATGAAGCTTTAAAGCGTGCTGAAGAACAGCCACGACAAAAAAGGATTATTGATACCATCAAATATGTGGAGCACAACTGGGATGGAATAGAAAACGCCGTGAAAAACCCCCATGTAAGCTGTAGCGCTGAGGGCCATGTTAGCCATATCTTGGCAGCCAGGCTCAGTAGTCGCCCAATGGCTTGGAGTCTACAAGGGGCGGAGAAAATGGCCAATATGCGAGTGGCCAAGGCCAATGGTGAGTCAATTAGCAAACAATACCTGGAGGTAAAAACCCCAACTCCAATTGTTGTTGAAATCAAGGATGTAATTCATAAAGAGCTCAAGCGCTTAAAGCAAATTAAAATATTGGGGAAAGGATATCACAATAATATTCCGCTTTTCAGCAGTGGTAGTAATCCAACAATAATTGCTTTAAAAGCTATAAATAAACAAAGTGCAGTTTGACGGTAAGTTCGACGGGAAGTTCGCTAATGTGAGGTTCAAAAATCTACAGTGTCTTGACACTATCAGAAGGAACAATTTGGTTGATCAGTTTGGAAGTAATCCGTATAATTAAAATAAGTAACAACTCCACTTGGTTCATCGAATCATTGGATTTTTCTGGGATTGGTGATTAGGGAGTGTTTATCTTGAAGGAGTATGAAGAAAAACTAAGGGACTATCTTGAGTCACACAGGCTTGAAGCCGAACAGATTCGGTTTGAACAGTCATGCCATTCGGTGCGGGAGGCGGCGGCGGCAGTTGGGGCTGCCCCGGAAGACTTAGTTAAGAATATCTGCTTACTTGACGAACAAGGCAACCTGATCGTCGCGATTGTGAAGGGGGAGGACAAAGTAAGCGTGGCAAAAGTGGGGAATGCTTTAAATATTGCCCCGCCACGGTTGGCTGAGGAAAAGGAGATATTAGAAAAGACAGGCTATCCATGCGGAGGGGTTCCTTCCTTTGGTTATAAAGCGACGTTTCTGATTGATCCAAAAGTCATGGAGAAAGAGATTATCTACACCGGAGGAGGATCCGCACAGACGTTGGTTAGGATCACCAGCCGGGAGTTACAAAAGGCGAACAAGGGAATGGTTGTCCAAATCCGGAAGTAATAATGATGATTCATTCAAAGAAAGGATGAAGATTATGCCGGCATTAGTAGCGATTGTTATGGGGAGCGATTCGGATCTGCCTGTTATGACAAAAGCGGCGGAAGTGCTCGAAGAATTTGCGGTGGATTACAGTATGCATATCCTTTCTGCGCACCGGACCCCGGATGAAGCGTTGGCCTTGGCCCGGAATGCACAGGCGGAAGGGTATAAGGTGCTGATCGCCGGCGCCGGGATGGCCGCTCATTTACCGGGTGTTCTGGCGGCACAGACCACCTTGCCGGTGATCGGTGTTCCGCTTGCTTCCCCTACGACCGGCGGGGTCGATGCTTTATGGTCGATTGTGCAGATGCCGCCGGGAGTTCCGGTGGCGACAGTAGCGATTAACGGGGCGAAAAATGCAGCGTACCT
>DATCLA010000121.1:0-1872 GCA_036564195.1 Bacillota bacterium | reverse complement strand
GAGTGCAGTACTTTGAACAAACGATGCTTGATTTTACCGGTAAGCTTGAAGCTATTGCCGGGAAGAAATTAGACCAACGACTTTTGGACGAAGCGGTTCAACTTTATCAGGAAATTCGGCATACAATTCAACAGATTTACCGCCTTTTGGCCGTACCCGACCCGCCAGTGACCTGGCGCGAGGTGTATGAATTGGTTAACGCCGGTTTTTTCCTGGACCGGGTCGAATACCTTTCTCTTTTAAAGGAGTTTTTATCAGAAGCGCAACATAAGAAGGTCCGTTCCGTAACCAATAAACCGCGTTTTTTAATCTCAGGCAGCCTGATTCCGACTGGCGATACGAAACTGCTGAATATCATCGAAGAAGTTGGTGGGGAGGTTATTGTAGATGACCTCTGCACCGGGTTGCGGCCGTTTCTGAATTTAAATATTAAAGAAAATACTCCGGGGGGAATTGCCCGGGCTTATTTGGAAAGAGTGCCGTGCGCAACCCTGCCGCAGTTGGACTTGAATGGGGACCGGCGTTTGGAGAACTTAACCGAGTTAATCCGAACCTATCGGCCGGACGGGGTTATTTACCATACCTTGCGCTATTGTGATGCCTTTACCTTTAAAGCCAATGAAACTAAAAAAATAATCGGTGCCGATATTCCCTTTTTAGAGATACATACCGAGTATGCCACATCAGATACAGAAGGTATCCGGACGCGGATAGGCGCCTTCGTGGAGCTAATCCGCACCTTAAACTCGGATAAGGAGGTAGAGAAAGTTGTCTAATGTCGAGCTGTTTCAATTTTCCCCAGAGTTGGAAGTACCGTTTTCCAATACACCGGGGTTACCTTTTAGTGACGGAACAGAAGTTAGAAGTTCCGAAATATGGAGGTTTGTGAGCCAGGAGGGGATCAAGAGATTTCCCCGGACCTATCAGAAAGGGACTCAATATAACGGACAAATATCCGAAGATGAACAGTTGTTCAGCGGGGTTAAGCACCGCTACCTGCATTTGACCATGCGTGACCGGATAGAGAAGGCGCGCCGGGAAGGAATACCCATAGTTTTGGTTCAAGGCGGCCAATCGTACGAACCTTATTATGCGGCCGGTGCAATTCCGCTGCGCCCCGGATTTATCATCAATTGGGCGAAAGATAAAGAAGAAGGTTTGGATGTCCGGGGGGCTGATTGGCGTGGCAATTCAATTATGGAAAAGGGACGCCGTGATGTGGGAATTGAAGTTTGTAATCAAATTGCAGCCCATGCAGCGGTGCAGGAAGGGGAGGTAGAGGTCGACCTTATTGCGCCTTATCTCAATTTGCGTTGTTCCGATATGGCCTATTTAGTCGAATCACACCGGCATGGTAAAAAGAAGCTTCCTTTGCAGGTTATTGATTATCCTGTTGATAACCCCCGCAATACTCCTCAAGCTGTCAAATTACTAAGTCAGGAGTTGCGGTTGCTGGTTAAGAATATTGCGCAACTTAGCGGGAAATCGGTGAGTGATACTGATTTGGCCGAAACCATTCGGCTGTTTAACCAGATTCGGAGGTTAGCCCGGGAGTTTGAGTCAATTTGGCAAGCGGCAGAAGTTCCACCCACTAATAGTACAGATTTACGGGCTATAAGTTGCGCCGCAAACGAACCGATGGGCGATTTAATCGCTACCAAAACAGTGCTCGAACAGGCGGTTGCCGAGATTAAAGACCGGGTGGCGCGGGGAATCCGGGGCAAGGGACTGGTCGAAAACCCGGTCCGGATATATGTCTGCGGTTCTTGTGTAACGGCAAACCCGGTTTTGGTTGACCGGAGCGGCGGAGTTATTGTCGGGCATGACGATCAGTGGAGCCAAGTGCAGACCGATGTTGCTGAAAATGGAGAC
>DATCLA010000120.1:0-1518 GCA_036564195.1 Bacillota bacterium | reverse complement strand
GTATTGGGGGCAGGCTGGTATCTGATTGCTAAAAGTAAATTGATCTCGGATATTTTTGTGCCTGCCCCTGTGAAAGTGTGGCAGAGTTTCTGCGAAATCCTGATCGAGGGTTATAAGGGTAATACACTCTTGAAGCATTTGACTGATAGTATGGACCGGCTGGGAATTGCGTTTCTTTTAGCGGTGATAACCGGGATTCCGCTGGGGCTCGTGTGTGGGTATAACAGTAAGCTGCGGGCGGTCTTCGATCCGTTGGTTGAATTTTACCGTCCCTTGCCACCGCTGGCGTATTATACTATCTTAATTGTCTGGTTGGGGATTGAGGATTTATCGAAGATTACATTACTCTTTTTGGCGACATTGGCACCGATCTACGTAGCGGCAATGTCTGGCGTTAAAAGTATCAAAGCGGATCTAATCAATGGCGCCTATACTTTGGGAGCCAACCGCAGACAGGTTTTTTGGCATGTTATTTTACCAGCCTGTTTACCATATATCTTCACTGGACTCAGAACGGCTATGGGCGCCGGATATAGTACCCTGGTGGCCGCAGAGATGGTCGCTGCCGTCACCGGTATTGGGTGGATGGTGCTTGATGCGAGCCGCTTTTTACGAACGGACATTATTTATATGGGGATTATTGTGATGGGAATTACCGGGATTATTTTGGATAAAGTCTTACGTTTTTGTGAGTCCAAAGTAGTGCCATGGAAAGGTTTGGATTAAAAAGCAGAAACCAATTTTCAGTCGGCATGATTAGAGCTGTGCCATGAAATTTAATTTAATTAATCAAAGCTAAAGGAGAGGTGTACATGAAAAATTATTCCAAAATTCGTCTGACCGCTGGTTTGATTGTCGTGTCCATTCTGTTCTTACAAGCGGTTCTTTTGGTAACTGGAGTGCAAGCAGCTAATAACCCCAATACGGTAACCATCGGTTATCAGGCAGGTGCCGATGATAAGAATCTTGTTCTAGCCCAAAAGTGGTTTGAAAAGGAACTGGCACAACTAGGAATTAAACTCAAATATGTCCAGTTTAACGCCGGTCGCGATATTAACAATGCGTTTGCCGCAGGTTCAATCGATTTCGGAGATCTCGGTGATCCGCCGGCAACGATCGGGATTACGCGTGGGATTCATTATGAAATCTATTGGCTGCATAATCTGATTGGCGAATCGGAAGCACTTGCAGTTAAAAACAGTTCCAATATCAAGTCGCTCAAAGATTTGGTTGGCAAACGGGTAGCGACTACAATCAGTTCCACAGCGCATTATAGCTTGCTAAGCGCTTTGAAACTGGAAGGTATTGATCCGAAAGGTATCAAAATCATTGACCTCAACCCGGCCGATATCGTCGCCGCCTGGCAACGGGGTGACATTGACGCCGCCTATACCTGGCAACCAAATCTTAGTAAATTATTAAATGACGGCAAACTCTTGCTCACCAGCCGTCACTTGGCAGCAAAAGGCGCTCCCACTTCAAACATCGGTGTTGTCCGAAAAGAGTTCGGTGCTAAAT
>DATCLA010000119.1:0-18532 GCA_036564195.1 Bacillota bacterium | reverse complement strand
TAATAACACCATTGTCTTGAGGAGGAAAAAAATGAAAGGTTTAATTGTTACAAAAGAACACCAGCTCCGGCTTGTAGACGATATTCCTCTGCCTGTACTGGGAGAATATGACGCACTGGTGCGTAATGTTTGCTGTATTATTTGTAACGGAACGGATAACGAGATCATCAACGGTTCGCTGGCAGAAATCCGTGACTATCCTGTCATGTTGGGACATGAATCAGCGGGTTATGTTGTGGAATGTGGTGCCAAAGTACGCAATTACCAAAAAGGTGATCTGGTAACCCGCTCCATCGTCCGTAAAAATGAAAAATATGCTAGTGGCTGGGGAGCTTTCTCCGAATATGGGGTTGTTACCGATTATCAAGCCATGATTGCTGATGGGTATCAAGAAGCCTCCAAGTATACCATTGGCCTAATGCAACGAGTGTTTCCGGCAGGCATTACGCCGTTACAGGCCGCTATGACTATCACCTTTAAAGAGGTATACAGCGCATTTTGCCGGATCGGCGTAGCCAAGAACGATATACTGTTAATTGTAGGAGATGGACCTGTCGGCTTATGTATGACCTCTATTGCAGAGATGTTCGGTGTGGACGAATTGTACATGCTCGGCGAAAACGAAATGACCCTCGCCATGGCAGAAAAAATGGGAGCGACCGCAGTATACGATCATCGTAATCCTGAACAGTTACAAGCGTTGACTAAACGTTGCGTCCGCAAGGTTAACCACTATATAGACACAGTAGGACTCGAATCTACCACTCGCCAAGGACTACCCTTTCTCGCGCCAGACGGCATGATTACCGTATATGGGTTACGTTCCGGCAAAGAGTTACACCTGCCATTATCAGGGATGCGCAACTGGGGCGTACGGTTCATGCAATTTCCCATCCATGAAAAGGAAGGCGCAGCGCACAATGTAATCTGTCAGGCAGTATTAACAGGCCGACTCCAACCGGAGCGACTGATTTCCCACTGCCTACCCATAGCGGATTTTCAAGAAGGCTTTGCGCTCATCCGTAACAAAAAAGCGGTCAAGGTCGCGCTGCTGCTGTAATCATGCGTATTTCCCCGTCTCACCTGAGAAAGCAACTCAATATTTCTTTTTGGAAAGCGCTTTTTCAATGATATGGGCCCGTTCACTTTGATGAATATTACGCCTAACGGCAAGCACTGTGTAGAGACTATCGACAATCGTATATTGTGCAATACGTGAGGCTAGAGCTACGATATGATAGTGCGTCTCCTTAGATGCAGTATCTAAACGAATGTCCGCCAAGTCACTCAACGGCGAACGACCGATATTAGTCATACAAATAACCGTTGCCCCGGCATCCTTTGCCAGTTCAGCGGCATCCACGATGTCGCGGGAGGAGCCCGAGTGGCTAATGGCTACGCAGACATCTCCCGACTTCAGTTGCGTGCTGGCAATACACTGCATATGGCTGTCATTATAAGCAGTAGCCTTCATGCCAAGGCGCATCAATTTATGTTGCAGGTCGAGTGCAATGGCGGCGGAATTGCCGCAACCATAAATATTGATAAGATTAGCATCGTTAAGCGCCTTGATCGCCAGGTCAAACTGTTTTTGGTTGATCACCCGTAATGTGTACTGCAGTGAATGGATAGTACTAAAAAAGACCTTATTCATGATCTCACTGTTTGAATCTTGCTCGGTAATCGACTCATGAATACTCTCGATCGGTGAAACAAGATCCTGAGCAATCATTACCTTGAGTTCCTGGTAACCTTGCATGCCCAGACGCTTGCAAAAACGGACGATAGTGGCATCACTAACTTTGCTCCGCTCTGCCAAATCAGTAATGGATAGGTAAATCACCTCACGTAAATGTGAAAGCAGATATTCCGCAATTCGCTTTTCAGTATTACTCAATGAGGGAATAAATGATTGGATTTTCATCACCAGGGCAGAATCAGTGGTCGACATGACATATTTTTTCTCCTTACTAACAGGCTTTTTTAAGTATATCATAAAAATATTTTATTGTAAAACAATCATATCTGCTGCTATATTTGCTTGTACCCGGTTTTCCTTAAGGAAAAACCGAGCCTGTTACAGTCGTAACAATGTAGTGAGTGATTGTGCCACGAGTGCACAACCTTACCGCTACCAGAAAGAATTTTAACAACTTTTCAACCAAATAATTACTAATACGACTTGACATATGAAAATTATTTTTATAGAATTTAACTAAAATATGAAAATTTGAAACACGCCACTACACTCTGGGAAAATGTAAAACTTAGTTCCAAAATATAAGGAGAATCAAATAACTATGTCACTTGTAGACCTTAAAACAGTTTTGGACATTGCCGAAAAAAAGGGATGCGCTATCCCTGCCTTCAATGTGTATAACATGGAAACAGTCATGGGCGTAGCCAGTGCTGCTGCCGCGACAAACAGCGTTGTCATCTTACAGGTATACAGCCGCTTATTTGACAGTTCCATTGGCAACTTTCTGGCGCCGATCATCCGGCAAGCTATTGACCAGGTAAAGGTCAAGGCTGTCTTCCATCTGGACCACGGTGCCAGCGAAGTTGAAGTTATCCGTGCTATCAAGCTTGGGGCTACCGGCATTATGCGTGATGCTTCAGCACTTCCCCTTGAGGAAAATATCCAGGCTACTAAGAGGATTGTAACGCTTTGTGACTCTGTGGACATCGGCGTCGAGGGAGAATTAGGTCACATTGGCACTACCAAAGACGCTAAACTGAGTGAATATACTAAAGTGGACGAAGCGGTACGATATGCCAAAGAAACTGGTGTTACCGCACTGGCTATTATGGTGGGAACGGCCCACGGACGCTACAAACAAGCTCCCAAGCTGGATATTCAACGGATTTCCGACATCAAAAAAGCGACGAAACTTCCCTTGGTTCTACACGGTGGCTCGGGTGTTCCGGATGACCAGATTCGATTGGCCATCCAAGCGGGGATCCGTAAAATTAACTTTGGTACTGATTTGTGCTACGCCTTTTTGGATAGTGTTTTTAATGTTAGTCGTGAAATCGTCGCCATTGATTTATTTATGAAAGAGCCCATCGAAGCTGTGAAACGCTTCGCTATAGAAAAGATTAAATTATTAGGTGCGGAGGACAGCAATGATTGATGTTATTGGGATTGGTTCCTCATTGTATGATATATTAATGGTAACTGACAGTTTTCCCGCTGAAGACACCAAACTGCAGAGTACCATGACCCTGATCCAGGGTGGCGGTCCCTGTGCGACAGCCCTTGCGACTGCGGCACGGTTAGGTGTTTCCGCAGCATATATGGGTACTATGGGTATGGATAACTTTGGCCGCTACATGGTAGATGACTTGGCACGCTATGGGGTTGAAACACGGCTGGTACGATTTCAGGAAAATCGCATTTCTTTCCATGCAGTAGTTATTCTTAATCAACAAAATGGCTCGCGTACTTGTGTGTGGAGCAAAGGTACAGTACTTCCCCTTAGTCCCGAAGATCTTGATGAAACTGCAATTAGGCAGGCTAAAGTACTCCACTTGGACGGTCATGAACTCGTAGCTGCCATTCATGCAGCAACGATCGCTCGCCAATCCGGTGTGAAGGTGTCATTGGATGCTGGCGGCACTTACCCAGGTATTGAAAAACTGCTACCACTGGTTGATTTTTTAATTCCTTCTGAGGAATTTGCCCTGAAGTTGACAGGCGAAAGTACACCTGAAACAGCTGCCTGTAAATTGTTTGAGGCCTATCAGCCTGAAATTCTGGTAGTAACACAAGGAGCTCGTGGTGGATTCCTCTATGACGGAAAAGCTATCACCCGTTATCCAGCCTATTCAGTGGCGGTGGTAGATTCTAATGGCGCTGGAGACGTCTTCCATGGTGCATTTGTAACTGGCTTTATCAAAGGGATGAGCTTTGAAAGCTGTGCTCGCTTTGCCAGTTCGGTGTCGGCACTAAAATGCACTGGCTTAGGCGCACGTCAAAGTGTGCCTACTTTTGAAGAGGCTTTGGCCTTTCTTAAAGAACGAGGTGAACGGATATGCTTATTACCCTAAGAAATCCTCAGCTCACCGTGGTCATCAACACGCTTGGTGCAGAACTACAAAGCCTGCTGGACCGGCAAGGAAATGAGCGGCTGTGGAAAGGTAACCCGGCTATCTGGAAAGGACAAGCGCCCGTGCTGTTTCCAATTACCGGTGGTTTAAAGGGAGATCGTTATTTTCTGCATGGAAAAGAGTATATACAACAAAAACATGGTTTTGCCCGCTTTGAGGAGTTTATTGTGGAAAAGTATTGCAACACCTCAGCTTCATTTTTACTCATGGCTAATGAACGAACCCGCACCGGCTTTCCTTTTGAATTTGCTTTACATATCAGTTATACGCTTGAAGACAATCACCTGATTATCGAATACCGAGTTGAAAATCAAAGCCAGGAGGTGATGTATTTCTCTATCGGCGCTCATGAAGGCTATGCCTGTCCTGGCGGAATTGAAGATTATGCGGTTGTCTTTGATAAGCCCGAAACTATTGCCAGTTATGTGTTGGACGGCAATCTGCTCTGTTATGAGACCAGACCCATCCTGAAAAACGAAACTGTGTTGCCGCTCAAATACGACTACTTTGCCGTTGATGCCCTAGTCTTTCTAGATCTGCAATCGCGCGGAGTAACGTTGATAGGGAAAAAGAACAACTGTAAACTTCGGGTCAATTTTAAAGACTTTCCTTATCTGCTGCTTTGGACCAAGCCAGGTGCACCCTACTTATGCATTGAACCCTGGCATGGTATTCATGATTTTATTGACCATGATCAAGATATTACACACAAGCGCGGTATCATTGCACTAGAAAACGGCAAGGAGTTTTCCTGTACCCATACTATCAGCCCGTTATAAAATTCGGGCATCAACAGAAAAAGGAGATTACTTACATGGAACACAAGGCATTTATGTATGATATGATCAACACCGAGTTGGAAGACGCGGTTGGGACTGAGAATGTCAGTACCCGTGAAGCGGAGAAAATCGTTTATGGTGTAGATTATTTCTGGGTCTCCCGCATGTGGGCGGATCGAGGGAAGAAACCACCAGCTGCCGATTTCATCGTACGTCCTGGTAATGCTGAGGAAATTTCAAAAGTCCTCAAGATTGCCAACTATTACAAGATTCCCGTGCAGACTTGGGGCGGTGGTTCGGGAAGCCAGGGTGGCGCTCTACCAATGGCCGGGGGCATCATACTTGATACAAAACGCATGAATCATCTCATTGCAATTGACGAAGAATCACATACCATAACGGCAGAGACCGGTATGATCTTCCAACACCTGGAGTGGTACGCTAATGAACGGGGTTATTCCTGCATGCATATTCCCTCTTGTCTGACGTGCTGTACCATTGGCGGCGCATTGGCACATCGCGGTATTGGCATTATGTCGACCAAATATGGTAAAATTGATGACCAATGTCTCAGCATGGAAGTAGTCTTACCGAATGGTGATATTATTAATACACTACCAGTACCCAAGCATGCGGCTGGACCTGACCTCAACCAAATATTTATCGGTTCTGAGGGTACCCTTGGTGTTATAACTAAGGCCACCTTTAAACTGTTTGAAATGCCTGAAAGCCGTCAGTTTCGTGCCTTTCTGTTTCCGGATATGACCAGCGGCTTTGCCGCCGGACGTGACATCATGCAAAAAGTTAAACCCTCCATTTTACGCTTCTTTGATGAAGCCGAAACCACCTCAATCATTAAAAAGATTCTTGGTTTTGAGAAAAAGGGCTGCTTTATGAATCTTGCCGTTGAAGGCATCAAAAAGGTCGTCGATATTGAGCTGGAGATCATCTGTGATATTTGTGCTAAATACGGTGCGCAGGACCTTGGTAGCGAATATGGTGAAAAATGGTACCAGAATCGGATTACCTTTTTTTACCCCGGTAATATCATGGATATTCCTCAAATGTTTGGCACTATGGATACTGTAGCCACTTTCAAAAACGTTGAAAAAATCTACTGGGCTATGAAACACGCTATTGAAGACAACTTTCCGGGCGTACGGTTTATCGCCCATTGCTCACATTGGTATGAATGGGGTACGATGATTTATGACCGTTTCATCATGGATAATCCACCTCAGGATCCTAAGGAGGCTATCCGTTTACATAACCGGATCTGGAATACCGGTGTCCGAACAGCAATGGAAAATGGCGGCGTTATCAACGACCATCATGGTATCGGCCTTAAACTCTCCCGACTGATGAAAGAACAATATGGCCCCGCCTTGCAAGTAATGGAAGGACTCAAAAAAAGCCTTGACCCCAATGGCATCATGAACCCCTACAAACTTGGCTTATAAGAATGGAGTGAATATGATTATGTTTAGTCAAAAAGCCAAAAAACATGCAGATGCTTGCAGATATTGCTGGATGTGCCGTCATCTATGCCCCATTGGGCTTAAAACCGGTAAAGAAATTAATACCCCGCGGGCTAAGGGACTGTTGGTTGCTATGAATGAACGCGGGTTTCCTATGGACTCCAGCGCAGCTGAGGCCATGTACGAATGCTTACTATGCGGCTTATGTACTAATGATTGTGTGACTGGATTTGATCCGCTTATTTTCATCCGTGAGGCTCGGACTGAAGCAGTAGTAAATAATTTGGTTCCCCCTTATGTGCGAAAGGTAATTGACCGGATCTTAGAAACAGGCAACCCGTTTGGCTTGCCCGCCAAAAAAAAGTGGGACGCCTTAAAGGATGAGGTAGCCACCCTACCCGATCAGGCAGATGTACTTTTGTATGTTGGCAACACTGCTGCCTATCGGACACCCGAGATTGCGAAAGCAGTAATGTCACTGCTAAAAAAAGCAGGTATCTCCTTTACAGTGCTCCAAAATGAGCTGAGTTCAGGTATAGAACTTGGCGACTTAATCGGTTTTGTTGAGGAAGTACGCACTATGGCTAAAGCTTGCGCGGCTGCAATCAATAAGATCGGTCCCAAGACTGTGGTTGTACTGGATACGTATGACGCTGCCTGCTTCAAACATGAATATCAAGAATGGAACTGTAAAATTGAGGCTGATGTTGTAACCGCCACTGCTTTCATAGCTGAACTGGTTAGAAACAGTAAGCTTGTAATCGAAAAAAGGAATACTGTTGTTACCTATCATGACAGTGCCCGTTTAGCCCGTGATCTGGGCGAACACGAACCCGCCCGTGAACTCATCGCCGCAACCGGCGCTACGCTGAAAGAAATGTTTCTCAACCGCCGCCTAGCTAAGTGTTGCGGTAGTGAACTGGTCAACCAGTACCGTCCCGACCTTACCCGGTTAACAGCGGAAAGCCGTTGGGAGGATGCCATACGTACTGGGGCGAAAGCTCTGATTACCGCCTGCCCGCAGGCTTATGATGTGCTGGCAAAAGCTATCCCCACCGAGATGGAACTCATTGATCTCTTCAGATTGCTTGACGAAAGTACAAATCAGGATAAATAAGATATTTTCGGAGGAAACGCTTGATGAAGTACTTACTTGGTTGTGATTTTGGAGGAGGAGCATCAAAAGCTACTCTACTTTCGGCTCACGGACGAGTAGTAGCTACCGCTACCCGCGAGTACCCCACCTATTGCCCACATAATGGTTGGATGGAACAGGACCCTAACGACTCCTATCATGCCCTGGTCAGCAATATCCACAAGATTCTCTCGGAAAGTGGTGTCTCCGCACGCGACATCGTCGCCTTGGCATTAGACGGCGCTACACATACCGCCGTTTTATTGGATCAAAATGACCATCTGGTCCGTCCGGCCATTTACTGGACGGACAAGCGGTCCTCAGTTGAAGCAGAACGTTTGTCCACTTTACATAAAGCAGAAATCGAACGACTTTCTTTCAACAGTCCCAGCTCCCTGTGGACCTTACCGCAACTCATGTGGTTACGTGAGCATGAGCCTGAAAACCATAGCCGGATCCGGAAACTGATGTCGATGAAGGACTATGTCCGCTATCGCCTGACCGGCGATTACGTTACTGATAGTATTGAAGCCATGGGCTTCATGTTATTGGATGCAAAAAAAAATGAATGGTCCCCCTTCCTATGCAGCCTGTGCGGACTTGACCCCGCCATTTTGCCACCGATTGTCGACCCGATGCAGATACTCTCACCTTTAACCGACGCGGCAGCAAAAGATACCGGATTAAGTCGCGAAACGCTGGTGATTACCGGCGCAACTGACACAGTCATGGAAGTTTACGCTTCAGGTGCGATCGCACCAGGCCAGGCTACGGTAAAATTGGCAACTGCCGGCCGGATCTGCCCGGTTACTGAGCATCCGTATGTTGATCCCCTGCTGGTCACCTACCGCCATGTAGTGCCAGGGCTTTGGTATCCCGGTACAGCCACTAAATCTTGTGCCGCTTCCAACCGCTGGTACCGCGATGTACTGAGCCAGTATGAAATAATGGAAGGACAAAGAACTGGCCAAGATGCCTACTCCATCCTATCGCATGCAGCCGAGACGGTCCCGGCAGGCGCCGACGGCCTGTTTTTCCATCCGTATCTACAAGGTGAAATTACACCCTATCTGGATGACCGTTTACGTGCCAGTTTTACAGGAATCGCGACTTATCATACAAAAGCGCATTTTAACCGTGCGGTGTTAGAAGGAATCGCTTTTTCCCTCAAAGATTGCTTCCTTGTCTTAGAGAAAATGGGTATAGCTCCAAAGAGCGCCAGTATTATCGGTGGTGGCGCCAAATCGCCCCTATGGCGGCAAATCATTGCTGATATGCTAGGTATTCCTCTTCAAGTGGTAGAAAATGTCGACAGTTCACTGGGCTCAGCCATGTTAGCAGGCGTCGCAACCGGTATTTTTGCGTCGCACCAAGACGCGGTGGCCAAATGTGTACACGTCAGTGGTCTAATAAACCCAAACCAAGAAACATTTGCGTTTTATCAAAAACGGTTTACGCTTTATAAGCGCATCCAGGCAGCACTGGCACCCATCTATCATGATCTAGACTAAACAGGGGACTGGTTTTACGATTCCTTGTTGGTACCAAACTGGATACCACAGCATGTAATCAATTCCGGGTTTAATTAATTCGTTATACCGCTTGCAAATGATTTTATCTTATATCTTACTGATGAATCTGCTTTAATAAATTGGAAGGAGGAAAAACATGAATTACAAAAAAACTTATACCCCAACTTTGGGCTACACACAACTGTGTAAGATTGGCGAATGCTCGTTAAAAGATCTGGAATTTGGGATCATTGAGTTAAATGACCAACAAGAATTAACCTTTGAAACTAAAAACCGTGAGGTAGCCTTCATCTTGTTAAGTGGCACAGCTAATTTTAGCAATGGTAACATTTGCTTCAACAGTGTAGGCAAGCGTCGTAGTGTGTTTGAAGGTAAAGCGGAAGCCGTCTATATGCCACGCAATCAAACGGTGAAAATCTCTACTCCATTTTATGTAAAGATTGCAGTCTGCGCGACTCCCATTGAAGTCGATAGTGAGCCTCAATATATTAAAGAAAATGAGGTGCGCCTAGTCCGCCTGGGAGTTAAGCCCTGGGAACGGGATACTACCTTCATTGTGGACAGTTCTACCAACGCTAAAAAATTAACCATAGGTGAAGCGTACATTACCCCAGGCAACTGGGCGGGCTTCCCTCCCCATAAGCATGATGTGGCAAACATGCCTGCCGAAGCCGTACTGGAAGAGATTTATTATTTCCTTTTCGATCCCGAGCAGGGTTTTGGTCTGCAGTGTCTCTATACTAAGGACGGAAAGATTGATGAAGTTTACCGGGTTAAAAATAACGACTTGGTGGAATTCCCCTACGGCTATCACACTACCGTGGCCGCGCCCGGCTATAACAGTTACTTCCTATGGCTAATGGCAGGTACTCATCAAGGTTTTTACCGTTCCAACGATCCTGACCACCAGTGGGTAGCCGCAGTCGAAAACCTGATCAAAAAATCATAATTTTCATTTATATTTAAAAGTGGCGTGTTAGTTCGGACACGCCACTTTTATTACATCGCAATGAGCACTTTGCCTGTTTCACCTCGATTAAATATCTCATATGCTTCCGTCATTTTTTCAATCGGGAAGTAATGCGTCACCAACTTTGATACTTCGGTCTGGTGTTCACGGATGTAAGTAAGATTCATTCCAATTTCTGCAATCGGGAAATACCAGGAGTTGATTAAACTAAAATCCTTAAGCACCCAGTCGGTACTACGGATAAGTGTTAATGCCTTCTCCGGCTCACCAATCAGTACAACTTTGCCTCCAGGAGCAACACATTTAAGGGAGGCGGCTACTGTCGAGTCCAGACCGACAACTTCGATAACCCGGTCGACTTGTCTACCAAGTGCTGCTGCCACCGAGCCGGCGGTATCGGCCGGATCGACCTGAATCGGCTGGGCACCAAGTCGTTGGGCTACAGCACAATGGTAGGACGAGGTATCTGCAGCATATAGAGAATTGATACCATAATAGTTTTTCAATATGCTAACACAACCCAGGCCGATCGGTCCGCAACCAAGTACTAGCACCGAATGATGTTGCTCGATATCACCTTGGCGCAAACCATGAAAAGCCGTTCCGATGGTATCTAGAGCTATTACTCCTAACGGCAATGGTAAATCCCCAATGGGTACCACCATATGTTCAGGTACGACGAGATACTCGGCATAACCACCGTCAAAACTCCAACCAACCAGTCCCTGACGGTTTGTACACTGACTGGTATTAAGCTCTTTACAAGCTGGGCATTTGCCACAATAATTGGAAAGATAAATCATTACTGCGGTTCCTTTGGCAAACGGTGCTGGCTTTTTACCACAAGCCACCACTGTACCGGAAATTTCATGCCCCGGTGTACACTTGTTAAAGCCACTTTTGACAATGCGCTTTTCCGAGCCGCACAACCCACAATATGCTACCTTAATTAGCACTTCACCTTCTCCCACCTGTGGTATAGGTTTAGCCACAACTTCCACAAGACCATTTCCAATAAAATTTGCTGCTTTCATATGTGTGATATCTCCTTAGCTTTTGACAGCGCCCATCGTCAGGCCGCTGACAATATATTTCTGAATACAAATTGCTAAAACTAGTACTGGTAGTACAATCAGAATTGAAGCAGCTGCGAGTTCGCCCCACATAATTCCTTCCGAAGTGATATAACTGAGTACGGCAATTGGTGCAGTCTTCCAGTTAGTACGGGTTAAAATAAGGGCATATAGAAATTCGTTCCAGGCAAAGATAAATGCCTGTATACCTACTGAAACAATCCCCGGTATGCACATCGGTAGGGTAATATTCCAAAATATACCATAGGGGGTACATCCGTCTACCGTAGCCGCTTCCTCACATTCGATTGGTACGGATAGAATGAATCCACGTACCATCCAAATTATATAGCCGATGTTAAAAGACATATAGACCAAATTCAGCCCTACAAAGGTATCGATCAACCTCAAGCGGTTCAGAATCATAAAGAAGGCGACGACCAGTGCCGAGGCAGGTGCCATCCTGGTTACCAGGATCCAAAATGAAAGTAGCTCACGCCCGCGAAAGCGAAAGCGGGTGATGGCATAAGCAGCCGGAATTCCAATTAACAACGATAACACAGTAGAACTTATTGCTAAAAGAAAACTATTTTTATAATTTTCTACAAAAAAGTTATTTTGAAATACCTTAATGAAATTTTCTAACACTGGTTTAAAAATAAGTTTGGGCGGAATTGCAAAAGAATCGACGGAATTCTTCAATGACATTAGAAAAACCCAAAATACCGGAAACACGAACAAAATAGCAACAAAGTAGGTTAGTAGTGTAATTTTCCAATCTGTCGAACGCAGGACTTTAATAAAATTTTTCTTCTTTGTATGCATCCTTTTCCCTCCTACTGTTCGTCAATCTTAGACTGACGAACAAAACCATAGGTCACAGCGATAGTCAAAACCAACAAAAACACAGCAATAGTTGCCGAATAGCCCATATTAAGATAGAAAAAGCCGGTCTGATAAATATACATCGGTAGGTTCTCCGTGGCGCGTCCCGGTCCACCTGCAGTCATAACGTAAATGGTGTCAAACCAACGTAATAAGGCACCAAGGCGAAAACTTGCAGCAATGTATAAAACCGGCTGAATATGAGGAAAGGTGACATACCGGAAGATCTTAACGGGACCTGCGCCGTCAATTAAGGCACTCTCTACCTGATCTTGGGAACGAGTTTGCAATGCTGCCAATACCGATAAGGCTACAAAAGGCGTCCATTCCCAAACATCCACCACGATGATACAACCCAAAGCCGTACTTGTCGAAGCAAGCCAAGCCGGAGCATTAATACCAAAGCACGAAAAGAGATAGTTAATAATACCGAAGTCGGAATTAAGCATAATCCGCCAAATCAAACCGATAACGGAAGGAGTGATCATCATTGGTATCAATATAAAACTTCGTAAGATTCCGCGCCCTTTGAATTTTCTGTAGAGCATCAGCGCAACTAAAATGCCTAAGCTAATTTCTAACAAAAGACTAACAGTTGTAAAAATACTGGTAACTTTCAGAGCGTTAAAAAAATACTCATCGGTAACCAACTTCAGATAGTTTCCAATTCCGGACAGTTTGGGCCAACTTGAGCTACCTAGATTCCAGGTAGAAAAACTAGCGTAAAGCACATAACCCATTGGCACCGCGGTAATTAAAAAAAGGAAGATAACCGCCGGTCCTAACATTGTCCAGAGGATCTGCTTGTCTTGTCCTCTCATTTTTTCCATCGTTAGTTTGTCTCCTTCCCGGATGCCTCAAAAACGAGCATGCAAACCTCTGAAAGAAAAAGAGATGAGATTTGGAAAACCTCATCTCTCCAATTGAAGATCCGGTAATTAGAATCCGTTCTCTTTCATGATCTGGGCAACTTTTTTATTGAGTCTGGTCATCAAAGTTTTAGCATCGCCACCGCCCGTAAGAATTGTGTTAAGTGTAACTGACACCTCACGGGAAACCTCTTCAAATGGCACAATACACGGATAATGCTTGATACCGGCATCGAATGCTTGGGCCTTGACTTCCAGGTAATTACTGACGTTGTACATTTTAATGTATTCAGGTTGCTTAATAACGGACTTTCTGGTCACATCTTCGCGGCTTCCAACCAATGCCGTCTTAAGCTGCATTTCCTTACTCAAAGCCCATTTCATAAACTGCCACGCTTCATTATGTTTCTTGGACGCTTTGGGAATATACAGACCATAGCTGAGAACGCCGGGAGCGGCAATGCCGGTTTTATCGGCAGCCGGTACCATCGCATAGCCAACCTTACCACTAATGGTAGAGGTTTTTTTATCTTCAAGACGAGCACCAAAGTTGCTGGCGTCAATGATCATCCCGACTTTCCCCTGTTGCATTAAGGTTTGTACTTCAGGCCAGTTATAGCTGGCAATACCTTCAGGACCATATTTGTTAAGGAGATCACAGTAAAACTGGGCAGCCTCAATAGCTTCCGGTTGGTCAAATAATGGTTTCAAATTTTTGTCAAACCAACCTTTCCAGCCATTGCTATAGGCAAAGATATTCCAGGTATAAACAATGGACCGGTTATTTGAAATGCCCCGCATGGCAATACCGGCTTTCCCGGTCTTCTTTTTGATTATTCTGGCATATTCCTCCAACTCGGACCAAGTTTTAGGTGCCCGTTTAAGGCCAGCCTCTTTAAAGATTTCGGTATTGTAGAATAACATATGAGCTTCGTTATAAAGCGGTAGACCATACTGTACCCCCTTATAATTAAAAGCCTCAGGCGCTACAAAATCCTTATAGTCGAAACCCTTTGGATCGGCTTTTTGGGCTGCGGCTATGTATTTATCTAAAGGTAATAACCAGCCGGCATCCGCATAACTACCCAACCAAATCTCATGGATCCCGATAATGTCATAGGCACCCGTCCCAGACGAGAGATCCAATAAAATCTTCTGACTTAATTGTTCCTGAGGGGTCTGGTCCATAATGACCTTAATCCCTGTTTTTTTGGTAAATTCATTAAAATACTTTGCTAGTGCATTTAGTGAGGTGTGAGACTGAACGGCAATGGTAATACTCTTTTCTTTCGCAAAGCCAATCCCGGTGGAGAACAAAAGCATGCAAATAATGAATAACAAAGCCAATGTACGTTTCATGTTACTACCTCCTTGTCCTGTGTAATAAGATTTTACCGTGTGCACGTCCGGCAAAAAATACTGTGGATTTTCCGATTAATGTAACGAAGAAAGCAAGGATAATCAGCGCTGATTCATAACAAACCTGCTTTTATCTAGGTTTCAGTATAGCATTGCCAAAATCCAAAGTCAACACATTTTGAAAAAATTATTCACTTTTTTTGGATCATTTATGAAAATATGATTCATAATAGTGTCTGCTATTTTAAATTCATTCCCCCTTTTTTATGAACCTCCTTTACAGACTGACCCACATCTGTTTGGCTGCAGACTCATAAATTCCGCACACAATTTGCAGTGCTTTTAAACCTTCTTCGCCATTGACCAACGGTTCCGCTCCCTTCAAAAAGGCCGTTACGATCTCCTCAAGTTGAGCCCGGTGATTGACATGGGATAGGGCTGGAGAATTAGTGTCGCCATAGGAGACACACTCCGGAGTTACATAATCCGCCTCCCGGCACCCGTCAACCTTCCACTCCCGGATATTGCCGCCTTCCAAAATAATACTGCCCTTGGCACCATGAATTTCGACCCGTTCTTTAAAACCTGGAACAACCGCAGTTGAGCCTTCAATCACACCGATAGCGCCATTAGCATACTCAACCAGCGCCACTCCCAGGTCCTCGGTTTCAATATTATGGGCAACCGTCTTAATATTCCCACAGACACTGACGGCCCCACCCATAAACCATTGCACCAAATCAATGGTATGGATTGCCTGATTAATCAAGGCGCCGCCGCCTTCCAGTTTCCAGGTCCCTCTCCAGGCGCTAGATTTGTAATATTCCGGAGAACGATACCATTTAACATAAGCGTCCGCTAAAAAGATCTTCCCCAGCAAACCCTGATCCAGTGCAGCTTTGACAGTTTGCGCAGCCGGAGTGTAACGGTTTTGAAAGATTACCGCCAACTTAACACCTCGGTCACGGCATTCTTTAATAAGCTGGCGACATTTAGTTACCTCAATATCCATCGGCTTTTCAAGGATAATATTTTTACCGGCGGCCGCTGCCTGCAATCCATACTCCACATGAACTCCGGGAGGTAAGGCAATTAACACCGTATCGACGGCCGGATCAGCTAAGACCGCTTGATAAGATGGGTAAGTGTTCACTTGGTATTTTTGAGCAAACCTGGCCATTGATTCGGAATTACGGCTCCATACTCCGTAAACCCGGGCTGCGGCAATCTCCTGCAATGCCAGTAGATGCGTATTAGCGATCATCCCGCAGCCAATCACAGCTACATTTAACTGTTTCATTTCAGCTTCCTCCTGCACAATCACCAGTTCGGCTTAAGTAAATATATCATTGTTTTCGTCGGTATTCACAATTAAAACTTTATTACTAACTTTTAATTTAACGCGATGTTTTTCATAATCTGTTTTCTGAGGAAGTCCCCTTAATCTAAGGGGCTGTTTAGTTTTTCTGAAATCCTTTATTATTAGCCACTCATTGCTGGTATTTGATGGTAAAATGAAAATATCGCTGGAAGGCTAGTTGTTTTTGACTAAGTTTAAGGAATTGCATAATTTTCGATTTAAGCTTGGGCTCACAATATATCAGGAATGGCTCAATCCCGCCCGGCGCCACGGTCAGTTTTGGGTTTAACATTAGTTATAGCGGGATTAATGCCAAGCCCACCGCTTTTACCTTAAACGGGTTACCTGCACAGTACAGTAGGAAGTCCATCGGCAGATGTATTAAAAAAGCGACCACCTGCGTTTTTAGCAGGTGGTTTATACATATAGTATTATCTTGGCAGCAAATAAGATTGACCCCGTTTTGCTCCGTTAAGCATCAAACATTAGCCATCCGGAAAATAGCTTTAATATCCTCAACTTCCAGCGGTTTCACCGTTCCCACCTTGCGCCTGCCGAAGTAGGAACATTTAACTGCTAATTCTTCGATTTGGGCGTCACTTAACTTTCCGATACCCAATTGGCCAAGGTTAACCGGCATTCCGATGGAAACAAAGAACTCCTCAGTCTTTTTAATTCCTTCCAAAGCAGTGACTTCCGGATCAACCGGATCCAATATACAATCCCAGACATTAATCGCATATTGGACAAAACGGTTCAGATCGTTTTTATATACATACCGGGCCCACCAGCACCAGACCGCAGCCAAACCGGCACCATGAGTTACATCAAACATCCCCCCCAACTCGTGTTCCAGAGCATGAGCAGAGAAATCTTGCTGCGCTCCTAATCCGGTCAGTTGATTGTGGGAGAGACTGCCTGCCCACATCAATTCAGAACGGGCTTGATAATTCTCCGGTTCTTTCAGGCAGATTGGGCCGAAACGAATGGTATTGCGCAGTACCTGTTCGGCAATACGGTCAGTCATTTCATTCCCCTTTTGGGCGCAGAAATAACGTTCAATAGTGTGCATCATAATATCAACAATACCGGCTGCAGTCTGATAGGGTGGCACGGTATAAGTAAGCTCGGGGTTTAACAAGGCAAATTTGGGGCGGGTAAGATTGTTGTTATAACCTCTTTTCAGCCAGCCGTCCTCATTTGTAATCACGCTGGAATTACTGGTCTCACTTCCGGAGGCGGTAATCGTCAGGATCACCCCTACCGGAAAACAGGCTGTCGGTTGAGCCTTGCCATCATAAATATCCCAGATCTCAACCTCCGGATTGGCTAAACCCATCCCGATTGCCTTAGCTGAATCAATCACACTACCGCCGCCGACAGCCAGCAAAAAGTCGACTCCCGCTTGACGGCAAAGCTTAATCCCCTCGCGCACCAGAGAAAGCCGGGGATTGGGGACCACCCCACCCAAAGAAATATAGTCAAGCCCAGCTGCCTTAAGGCTTTGCTCTACCCGTCCCAAAAGACCGGATTTACGGGCGCTGGCGCTACCATAATGAAGCAGTACCTTGCTCCCGCCCCAAGCCTTGATCTCCTCTCCTACCTTAGTTTCGACCCCTCTGCCGAAGATTACTTTAGTCGGGGAATAAAATTCAAAATTGTTCATTAAAGTAGCCTCCTTGTTACCGTTTTTCATCTAAACGCAGAAAACCGAGTTAATACCTAAATTATAATTAAAATCATTATTCCACACCTTTTCCCCAATTCCTATCCGGCGCTTGGCCTTACTGTAAAAAATACTATCAATGCTAAATCCAATCCCTGGTGAAAGTCTAAAGTCCTGCGTCTCTTTCTTCGATGTCCTAAAATAGTTAAGTTAAAAAATTGCCTTATTCCCGATTTAAACTTTGGCTCACAATATCACAATCTATTAATAGAGATATCTCCGGCCCAGTCACTATATATTGTGGCCAACGATTTATTAAGGTAATAATGAAATTTCCTCAAGTGTTAGTGTATTTCCAAGTTGCCAAAGCTATATATGATTAGAGATGCGAGTTGAAAGTTTACATACAAAAAAGGGACTGGATATCATCCAGACCCCTTGATTTAGTAAGTATGGAGCGGAAAACGGGATTCGAACCCGCGACCCTCGCCTTGGCAAGGCGATGCTCTACCACTGAGCTACTTCCGCAAAACTATTTTAGTGACGTTATGAATTATAACATAAGTTAATCATAGTTGTAAACCACCTTTTACTGCCAATTAATATATACTCCCGCTTAAGGTTGTCCGTGATATTATTGCGTCTTGCTTATACCGGGTAATTGCTAAAAGGATCGTTAGACGGCACCCGATTATTTCACAGTAAAACTGGTAGGGTTAGTATTACCACTGCTATAAGAGATATTAAACCCGAAACTGACCGAGCCGTTAGCAGGTATCAGACTGTTATATTCAGCATTGTTAACTGTGACTGAATTGCCGGACTGGGTATATAAGGCATTCCACATGGTTGTTATTTTCTGGTCGTTCGGAAAAGTCCAGTTGACAGTCCAACCGTTAACTGACACTGCTGAATTATTTTGCAAAATTACATTAACAGTAGCGCCGGTCTGCCAATCACTCACCACTGAGTAAGTTACCGACACCTTGGAAAGAGGCGTTGCGGTAACCGAAGGAGTGGGTGTACTTGACGGTTTGATCGATAAGGTCGGTTTAACGGTAGGACTTACGGTTATTATGGGTGTAACTGTCGGTTTTACCGTAGGTGTAGCCGTGGCTGTCGCGCCGGGCGCTGACGGAGTGACTACCGGAGTTGAGCCGTCCGGTTCAATCCCGCCTACCAAAACACCATTATCGTAAACACAGATATAATCGGTTTTTTCTGGAGTTCCGGTCCAGTTGTCCTTCTCAATCCTTAGTCCCTGGTGGCTCCAGTCATCACTGGGGTCCCAGTAATTTTGCCAGGCATAAGTACCC
>DATCLA010000118.1:0-6975 GCA_036564195.1 Bacillota bacterium | reverse complement strand
GTTTAGCCCGGCCCCTTCTTTAAACGATACAGCGAGGGAAAGATTACAAAATATTTAAAATATTTAAAGATATTTAAAGGCATGGCAATAGTTCTTATGCTTCCGACTTGCCATGCCTGTCAATTAAATTGGGATTGTACTCTGGCTAACTGCATAAAGTATTTGAAGTATCAAAATATTGTCAAACCGGTTTACAGATCACTTCATGAATCCGGGTGTCAAAAATATTATTGGCATGAGCTGGCGTAAGGATTAAGGCGGTGTCCGCACCCCGGCCGGTTCCGCCAATTGCAATTACCGGCTGGCCAAAGGGGATTAACCCTGCATCCAAAGCCATTACCGCTATTTCCACCCCTACTTTGGTACCTTGACCGAACATCCGCAAAGTATGGGCCATCAGTTCCACCGGGTTAATTCCGCCAAACTTCCTACTGATCCCCCGTTCAGCGCCACTTAAAACATGAGTTGTGGTTAATACCTGCATACCGCAATTAAGCAACTCCGCCCGCATCTCTGCGGTCAGTTCGTTTTCGCCGCTTTTCCGCGTCCCATTAGCGTGAGTGACACAGACTATCTGGAGCCCCGTACAGTTTTTTAAAAGTCGGGCGGTAGCGCCGGTATTCGTCGCAACCACAATGTGTTTGATATTGCGTTCCCGGGCAGTCTTAATTGCCAATTCCACGGTTTGAACTGTGTTGTCCGAACCCTCGGTTGTAAAGTACATCAAGCATCACCTCTTGGATTATTAACCGAAGCTTCTTTTTTGTTCTGTTTAACTTTGCTTTATAACATTATTCTACCAGAATAAGATGGAAATTACATCAACTTTACCACTGTTAGTGCTACCTAACTAAAAATCAGCCGGCAGAAAGCGCACTTGATCCCAGGCAAAGCTGATTCGCGCCGCATCGCCTGGTTTCAGCTTCGCTGCAGCCTTACCGGATAAGATTTTGAAGGTTATCCCGTTAACCCGGACTTCCAAACGGGTTGCGGGACCCAGGTATTCGCAAGCGGTTACTGTTCCGATCAAGCCTTGCTCCGTTGAATCACTTAGTAAAACGTCTTCAGTTCGGACCATTAGGGTATATCGGGAGTTAGCTAGCTTTTGTTTACCGGCCGGATAATTAAAACCGAATCCTTCAGCCCACTCAATCCGGTAGCTACCGGAGGCACTTCGGTCAATAACTCGGCACGGAATCAGGTTGGCTTCCCCTAAAAATTCGCAGGCAAACCGGTTCACCGGGTCTTGATAGACTGCAGTCGGCGTACCGGTTTGTAGGATTTTACCATCCTGCATCAGGCCAATCCGGTCGGAAATTGCCAAAGCCTCCTCCTGGTGGTGGGAGACAAAGATAGTAGTAATCCCTAGTAACCGTTGATATTGGAGTAAATCCCGACGCAGGCGGCGCCGTAAGGCGTAGTCCAGCGCAGAAAAGGGTTCATCCAGTAAAAGGAGTTCCGGTTGGGGTGCTAAAGCCCGGGCGATAGCCACCCGTTGTTGCTCACCGCCGGAAAGCTGTTGTACCGGCCGTTGGGCCAGGTTAGTCAGTTCAAACAATTCCAGCAATTCGCCAACGCGTTTCTTGGATTCAACCGATGACATTCTGCCGTTTTTCAAGCCATACCCAATATTAGCGCTGACATTTAAGTGCGGAAATAAGGCGTAATCCTGAAAGACCAAGCCGATCCGACGCTGGCCCGGCGGCAGCCGGGTGATGTCCACTCCTTTTAAGCTGATGTTGCCCTGGTCGGGTTGTTCCAAACCGGCGATCAGGCGTAATAAAGTAGTTTTCCCGCAACCGCTGGGACCAAGTAAGGAAAAAAATTCCCCTTTTTCTACCGTTAAGTTAGTCTGCAATAAAAATTCAGGGTAAGTTTTAGAGATTGCAATGGATAAAAAAGAATCAGCGTCCATTACTATGGTACCACCCTCCCTTGGTATCCCACCTTAAGACCAGGCTATAAAGGCAAAGGGATAAAAGTATGAATACCACGCCTGCCGCGGTTGCCAGATGAAAATGGTAATGGCCGATTAAACGGTAAATCGCTACCGATAAAGTAATGACCTCACCTTTTCCCAGCATTAAAACTCCGGCTAAATCACCCAATGAAAAGGAAACTGCGTATGACCAGCCTGTAATTAGCGCTTGACGCATTAATGGTAGCTCCAGCGAAACAAAGAGATGTTTCCGGTCAGCGCCCAATAGTAACGCTGCTTCCAATAGCGATTCCCCAACTTCACGCCAGGCGGTACGTAAGATCGAATAGACCAGGGGGAACGCTAGGATAAATTGAGCCCAGGCGATCAGGACCCAAGAGGGAAACCGGGTCCCACCCAATCGGGAAAGTCCCACAGTAAAAGTGAGAAACGAAATACCCATTGGTAGTTGTAGCCAGAAGTCCCCCTGGCCCCACCGCTGCTTCCGACGTGTTCGGGCTAAAAGGTAGGCCACAGCGGTGGTTAGGAATCCCACCCCCACCGCCAGCAGCAGACTGGTAGTGAATACCCGACCAAATCCTTGGCCGGCAGCAAAAGAAAAGCGTTCCGAAAACAAAAGCCAATAGTTCTCCACAGTCAACGGGTTTCCGATCCGCCCGTGACGGTGAAGCGAGCGTACTAAGATCGCAAGCATGGGACCGATTAAGAAGCCTCCGGTTAGTAGCAGATACCCGGCAAGGAGTCCGGTTTTGCAGGGAGCGGTTTTCCAACACAACATTGTTTGATTTTGAGAATAAACCCCTTGTACCCGCACCCTTCGGTTAAAAAAGTATTGTAAATATAAACCTAAACCAAGTAAGGTCCCTTGAACTACCACCAGTACTGCCGCCAGATTAAAATTTAGCTTATGATTGTATTCAATATAAATCATTACTTCAAAGGTTTTGTAAAGGTAACCTCCTAATACCAGCACAACAGTAAAACTAAGAAAAGAATATAAAAATACCAACACCAACAGGTATCCGATGGTCGGCAATAGTAATGGCAAAATAATCCTGTACCATACTTCCCAGCGGGATGAACCTAAGGTCCAAGCAGCTTCGGCTAACCTGTGGTCGATCCGTTCCCAACTCTCTCCGAGAATCCGGAGGCAAAAAGAGAAATTGTAAAAGATATTGGCAATCACAATCCCCCAAAATCCGTACAAGCAGTCAAACCGGGGCCCACCGGTCGGAAACCACCGTTCCAACCAAAGATTGAGCAGACCGTTTTGGCCGTAAAAAGCTACCAGACCTAGCACTACTAAAATTCCGGGCAGCATAAAAGGTAAGACCATTGCGCTTTGCCAGTAACGTTTTCCTTTAAAGTTATAAAGGCCAAAGAAATAAGCGCCGGGTAAAGCCAATAAAAGACTGCCGACTGCGGACAAAAAAGCCTCCGCGGTTGAAAAGGCAAAGGTCTTAGCGAAAACCGAAGAATTTAATAACTCGCTTAGTAAAGCGCCGAACTTCCGTTGGACCACTGCTGGACCTAGGACAAAAGCAACAGGAACCAAAAAACATCCCAAAACCGCCCAATAAAGCACCCCGCCGAATGTTAACTGCCAATTTCGGCCCGGTCCGGATCGCCTATTCATTGATGACTTTTTCCCATGCTGCGAGCCATCGTTCAAGGTTGGCAGCGACTTGAGTCGGAGGTAGGTTTAACAGCCGTTGAGCTTGAGCCGCAATGCGGAAACTATCCGGTAAAGTCAGATCCGTGCGGACCGGGTACATAAACTGGTTTTCCGGGATTAATTGCTGAATTTCCGGTGATAACAGGTAATCCACCAGCTGTTGCGCGTCCTTGAGATGAGCAGCGTTCTTTACGATCCCAATCCCTTCGATCTGGGCATAAGCCGCATCATCTAAAACTAAGGCCTGATAACGCTCGGTCTGTTCATTAATGAGGTGGTAAACCGGACTAGTGCTGTAAGACAGAACCAGCGGTGCTTCGCCTCCGGTGTACATGCCATAGGCTTCATCCCAGCCCGGGGTGATGGTTAACAGGTTCTTTTTTAATTCCCGCCAGTAATCCAGGTAACCCGGATCGCCGAATAAAGCCACCGTGGTCAGGAGAAAGACTTGTCCCGGCGAAGAGGTCAGCGGGTTTGTCAGGATAATTTTGTTTTTGTAATAAGGATCAAGCAAGTCGCGGTGGGATTTGGGAATCCGGTTCAGCCTCTCCCGGTCATAATTAAAGACCACATAACCATAGTCAAACGGAATCAGGCGGTATTGGGGGTCAAAGATCAAATCCGACCGAATTTTGGCAGCGGCTGGCGGCTGATAGGCTTGCAAAAGGTCGGCTGCCACTACTTTAGGCAGATAATTACTGTCCAGACCCACCACTACATCAGCTTGTGGTTTTTCCTTCTCCTGCAGCAGCTCATTGAATAACGGGCCAGTATCGGAGAAGGATTTAAACTCCACCTGTTGCCGGAAGTTTTGGTTAAAATACTTTTTAACCTGGTCGATGATTACCGTCGGAAAACTAGCATAGGTATAGACCACCAATTTCTGGTTTTTTGGTTGATTGCAGCCATTGAGAAATATTAAGGCCAACAGCAGGATTCCGAGGATTCGCTTCGGCATCCTCCATCACTCCCTTGGAAAAAATAAACCCATTCCGATTAAATTGGAAGGGTTAGTCTGTTATACCTTATGATCCCTGCGCCGGCATTACCCGGATCAGGTATTAAGGGTTTAATCTCAGCCCTTTTTAAATTTTTGGGCACCCCTTTTTTCGGAATTAAATCTTTCTTCCTTAACTTCTCAATTAATCCTAGCATATTCAAACCCGGAAGTCAATTGAGATCCGGGCCGTTTCATTCGTCGAGCCTTAGTTCATCAAGGTGTCCCAGGTTTTTAGCGAGCTCACCCCAGGAATCTAAGAACCATTCCCCATCTCGAATTGAAAACCGGTTAATGCTGGCGTTAAAGAGAGAAAATTTACGGTGGCTTGCTAACGGGAGTCCCAATACCCGTTTTAAAATGTAACTTAAAATAAGCCCGTGAGTCACTACCAGCAGGCGATGCTCGGGGTACTCAAGTGCCAGAGCGGACATCCAAGCTCCTACCCGACAGTCACACTCACGCACACTTTCGCCGCCGGGGATTTTAAAATCAAGATCACTGAAGTATTTTTGGTATACCTCCGGATAACGCTCACTTAACTCCGCTCTGGTCAATCCCTGGGCTACTCCTAATTGACGTTCCCGCAACCGGGGGTCGAGCCGGACTTCCAAATGCAACTCTTGGGCAATGATCTCCGCAGTATGCCGTGCCCGCATTAAATCACTACTTAAAATGAAGTCAAAAGGCTCCCCTTTCAAATTAACCGCCACGGCCTTGGCTTGGTTGATTCCAACCTGGGTCAACGGGCTATCCAGTTGACCTTGGTGTTTTCCCAGCCTATTCCACTCCGTTTCACCGTGGCGCACAATGGTAACTTTAGTAATATTCATTTGCTTCATTTCTAATATTATCCTTTTGATTCAAGGTTATTGTCAGTTGCCGCCAATTTCTGACGGTAAAATTCCAACAGTTCTGGATATTGACATAAAAATTCTCGTGCTGAAGGGGTCAACTGATACACACCCCGGGTAATCCTTTCAAACCAACCATAAAAATTTTTTTGGAGAATCGACGGAGTTTTTCCGCCGGTACCCAACTTTTGCAGGCTGGAAGGTGACAAAGGACCCAATCGCTCGAGATAACAGGCAATCTGAAACGCATTTTCTTTATAAGCGGTCATTAATTTGCACCGGTTGCTGCCGCCTACATTATAGTCGCCGTGCCGCTTGCTGACTTCGTTCAATAATAAGTACTTGGTTTTCTTTTTTCTCCGACGCTGGTTTTCGGTGCGGTCGAACGGAACTGGTTCGCAAACCACTTCCACCGTGGCCGGTTGCTGTCTCAGGTCTACCAGCAACATTCCTAACCCCAAACGGCTGACCAAATGGCAGAGATCCTGCCACGAACGGCGTCTGAGGTTTCCCTTAGGTTTAGGAATGGCAATATAAACCAGATCGGTCAGACCTTGGCGTTTTGCTGCCTGAATTAATAATTTGGCGTTAAAACTACTTTTCAGTTCGACGATTACTAATTCCGTCCCGCGGGTGGCAACTAAGTCGCAATGGTTAACTTCACCGTTCACCCTGAAACCCTGAGCAGTAAAAAAATCGTAAAGCGGCGCATAGAGGTCAGTCTCCCGGATCCGTGGCAACGCTTGCTTTGGCATCAGTCAGCTACTCCGTTTTGCAGCAAAGCCTTAAAATGGTTAAAAAGTGTTATGCTTTGCTTTCCTCTTCATATAAAATATCAAATTTTACCCCAAGTGTAAATAGTGTTAGGTCAAATAACCAATACCATCTGTAATTATAAACCGCTGTACTTCAGGTAAAGTTGTCAATGTTGTTGTTCCAGAGAAAGTTAATTTTTGACTGAATCATACTTGTGACTAAGTTTGAAGGTCCGAACATAATTAAAAAAACCGTACTACTAGTACGGTTGCTGTTTCACCGGCTTAAATATTTTCCGGTTTTGAAGGGCTTGAGATCTTACCAAGGGTATTGGCTAACTCAACATCATATTTGGCTTGGGTAGCCAGATCCCCCAGAGAAACCATACCGACAATACGGTTATGCTCTACCACAGGTAAACGTCGAATTTGATGATCGGCCATAATTTCGGCCGCCTGTTCCAGTTCCATCTCCGGGCTGATCATCCGGACGTCCGAGGTCATTACCTGTTTCACCGGAGTGCTCTGGGGATCCTTGCCATGGGCAATATTACGGACCACAATATCTCGGTCCGTCACGATACCGACTACATTTTCACCCTGGCACACCGGAAGCACTCCTACGTCGTGTTTTTGCATTAACTGGGCTGCTTCCACCAGATTAGCATCGGGGTTAAGGTAGGCAACATGGTTGGACATGATATCTTTTATTTTCAATACCACTTCATCCTTTCGCTTTTTTAACAGTTTTCCAC
>DATCLA010000117.1:0-6256 GCA_036564195.1 Bacillota bacterium | reverse complement strand
ATATTGGGAATATTGGTATAATAAAGGTAATTATACCAATATTCCCAATTTTTATGGTGGTGTAAATGAATATTTATAAATGGATTTATAGTGCTACCGGCATCACTCTGGATTTTCAACAGAAATTGGTGTATTCCGTAGTCTTGGTATTGCTGGTCCAGCTGATTTTAAAGATTCTGAACCGCTTGTTACAGAAGATCCGGGATTCGGTAGCCCGTTACGAACTTAACAAAGTCGGCACCGGTTTGATCATTTTTACCGCAATGCTGGCTTTAGGACGGGTCTGGTTCCAATGGTTTGAATCATTGATTGTTTTTACCGCGGTTATTATTGGTGCCATTTTGATTGCTTTAAAAGAGGTTCTGTTTGATTTGGCAGGGTGGGTCCACTTGGTGTGGTGGCGCCCTTTTGAAGCTGGAGATTGGATTGTGTTGGGGGAGGTCACTGGAGAAGTGGTTGAAATCAAACCGCTCCAGTTTATCTTATTGGAGACCGGTGGTTGGGAAGAGGGCCGGTTACGCAGCGGTCGGATTATTCATGTGCCCAACGGGAAGATTTTCCGGGAGCAATTGATTAACTACAGTAAGGGTTATAATCATGTTTGGAATGAATTTAAGGTACAGCTCACTTCCGATAGCAACTGGGAGAAAGCTAAAGAAATCCTCCGCCGGGTGGTCAACCGTTATACGGAACCGATCAACTGGAATGATTGCCAAATCCGCCAGGTTGCCCAGAAATGTACGGTTTTTGTCAATAAAATGGCTCCGGAAATTTATACTCAAGTAGTTGACGGCCGGATTGTCCTGACCACCCGTTTTTTATGTGAGCCCGACAAACGCCGGATTACCCTTCACGCTATCTGGGAAGAGCTGCTTAATGAGTTTAAACAGGCGGCTGATCTTCAGTTTGCCGATTCAAAAATAATTATTTCCCCGTCGGGGGCATACTCGGATCCGGTTGCCGCCAAGGTGGCCACAACATCGGAACTGGATTAGCCGGATAACACCGGTTTTTTTATTCTAATTGATTTTCTGCTACCCTGCTGCGGAAGGGAATGGGACCAAAAGTTGGTCCTAAGCTAAAAGAATTTTGGAGGAAAGGAGCACAAATTGGAAAGATCAAAGGTTGGTAAAAGCGTGAAGCTTGTATAAAATAAACTTCAGCGGCTCTTTTTTTAACAAAAGCTGCAATGCCTGCTGATAGTTACTCCAGCTTATGGGGAGAAAGTAAACACCTGAGGGGAGTCAAAAGGCAATTTTTCGAAGCAGGAAACAGTGGAGTAAAACGCGAAATCATTGTTAGGTTAAATTTATTAGGCGGTAAGATATGACGGAAGCTAATTATTTTAATATGCCGGAAATTAATCCGAACGAATATTCTCCGGCTGTTTGGGCTTATATCGGTGATGCGGTCTATGAATTATTTGTCCGGAGTCATTTGGTAACAGTTGGCCCGGCTAAAACTCAAGTATTGCATAAACAGGCGGTTAAACGAGTGCGCGCTTCCTTCCAGGCAGAGCTCACCGCCAAACTCGAACCTTATTTGAGCCAAGAAGAACTGGATATTTTACGACGGGGCCGCAACGTCAAAAGCGGCCACGTTCCGACGGCAAGCGACCCCATTACCTACCGGTATAGTACGGCCTTTGAGGCCTTAATCGGTTACTTATACTTATGCGGTCGTCAGGGACGGTTGGCCGAAATATTACAACAAGTGCTAGAGTTTATGGAGGAACGGTGAGATGTTAAAAGTTAAACTGTTAAGTTATACCCCAGAACCGGATCGGTTGGTAGCGGCCGCTGCCCGGTTATGCTATTCAGCGGTAGGGGTGGAAGAAATTTTGGAAAAGATCAGCCCCGAACAAGTAAGCAGACTACTGAGACAGTTGCAAGCAAGCGGTCATGAGTCGCCCCTGGAACACTGCAGCTTTACTTTTGGAATCGAAGGTGTCAGCCGGGCCTTAACCCACCAGTTGGTACGCCACAGGATTGCCTCCTATTCCCAACAGTCACAGCGCTATGTACAGCTTGGCAATTTTGAAGTAATCACTCCGCCGAGTATCGCCAAGAACCCGGCCGCTGCCGGAATTTTTGCGGCAACAATGGACCAAATCGCCACGGCATACCGCCGGTTGCTTGAAGCGGGCATTCCGGCAGAGGATGCCCGGTTTGTCCTGCCTAATGCCTGTGAAACTAAAATTATTACCACCTTTAATGCCCGAAGCCTGTTGCATTTTTTCGAAATTCGCACTTGTACGCGGGCTCAATGGGAGATTCGTGAACTGGCCCTGGAAATGCGGAGGTTGGTCCGGGAAGTTGCCCCGCTGCTTTTTAAACTGTCCGGTCCCTCCTGCGAAACATGGGGTTATTGCCGAGAAGGGAAAATGAGCTGCGGTAAAGCAGCATCTTTGGAAATGCTTAAAGAGAAATATAACGGTGAAGCCTGATTGTTAGGGGTATGGGGGCAATAAAAGAACGGTTAATAATGAGGATTAAGCAGTAACCTATATAACGGATACCAGAATACCGGTGACCAACTACAGGCAACGGCACCGAGTAACGAACGCTAAAAATAGGAGTAATCATGAGCGAACAAATTGAAGGCAGAAATCCGGTACTGGAGGCTTTACGATCCGGACACGAAATCAATAAGCTTTTCGTTTCAAAGGGTGAACGGCCGGGTACGCTGCAGAATATCATTGACTTAGCCCAACGGAAGAATATTCCGGTAAGTTTTGTAGAAAACCTGGTCTTGGATAAAATGGCAACCACCCGGAACCATCAGGGTGTCATTGCTCATGCCGCCAGTTATCAATATGCGACAGTGGAGGCAATTTTGCAGCGGGCTGCCAGGAAAAATGAACCGCCGTTAGTACTGATGCTGGACGGAGTGGAAGATCCGCAAAATTTGGGTTCAATCATTCGGACAGCTGAGGCTGCCGGTGTTCATGGGATTATTCTCCCGCAACGGCGGTCCGTCGGTTTGAGTACTGCCGTCAGCCGGGCTTCCGCCGGAGCGATTGAATATGTTCCGGTGGCACGGGTAACTAATCTGACCCGTACCATTGAAGAATTGAAAACGGCCGGTTTATGGTTTAGCGGTGCCGATGTGAACGGTGCTATCCGGTTTCACGAGGCTGATCTTAAAGGACCGCTCGGATTGGTAATGGGTGGCGAAGGCAAAGGCCTCTCCCGCCTAGTCGCCCAGCATTGCGACCAGTTAATCCGCTTACCCATGTGGGGTCAGCTGAATTCATTGAATGTTGCGGTGGCTACCGGGATTATCCTGTATGAAATTCGCCGGCAACGGGTTATGGGGTTCCAATGAATGCAGTCCGTTTAGTGACAATCCGTCTTGGCACTCTAGTTACTATGCTGCGCTTAAAAATTCCTTTGCTGATGGGGATTTTTTTTCTTTTCAGCTTGGTAGTGGGGCGAGTAGATCGGGATGTGGCCCATCCGGATGTGGAATTTTTGGTGAATCGGACTTCAGTTCGGTATTTGAATTATAATTTTCACATTACAGTGCAACCATCTCGGCTGACGATTAATCTCCAAGCCAACCTGGTAGTTACCGCCCGCAGTACCCGGATGATCTATTTTGTGTTATCTAATGCGTACCGGGCGCAAATCAACGACCTGAAGATCAACACCTATCCGGCAGACGTTAGTCAGGAGGGAGGTTTGTTCCAGATTGAGTTACCTTTCTGGTACAAAAAAGGAGATCGCCTGGCGCTTGAACTAACCTATACAATCGAGAATAAATCCCGCAGCCGGAGGGTTATCGCTGAACTGGGCGCTAACTGGTATCCGAAAAACATTCTTCCGGAGTTAGTTACCGCCAGTTTTCGCTTGGATGTGCCCACCGCTTATACAGCAATTGCTAACGGTCAACTGGTGGAAGTCAGGAAGCTGTCCCAGCGGCTGAAACGTTTTACCTGGGTGCAACTCCGGCCGACTACTGCATTTGGAATTTCAGTCGGTAATTATCAGATGTTAGCGCGAACTATTAAGGGACGGCATTTCCGCTTGTTTTTTTTACCGGGATTACACCGAACCATTCAGGAGAAAGTAATTGAAAACGCTGCATGGCTTAGCGATTTATATTACACAAAGTATGGGGGACGTAATTTAGCTGACCTTACCATTGTTTTTAGTGACACGGTTTGGGAGGATACTTCCTTCGGGACCTTAATTTTTCTTCGTTATCAGACCAATTATAGCAAAGCAGCCCGTAAAAATCTATTATTTAACCTGGCCCATGAATTATCCCATTATTGGTGGGGTAATCAGGTGATTCCCAAACGTTTGACTGATTGGTGGCTGGTAGAGGGGTTTGCAAATTACTCCGTGCTGTTGGCGGTGGAATTTTCCGAATTCGGAGCAGATAGCCAAAAAGAGAATGAACTGTTAAGGAAGTGGCTTAATCAATACTGTCAAACACTGCTCAATCTCCGCCACTTCAAGGTAGCGGAGCTGTCGCTGGCGGAAATCGGCCCCTTTGACCTGCAGCGTGAACTATTATATACCAAAGGCGCTTTTGTATTGCATATGGCCCGTACCCAGCTGGGCAAGGAGCGATTTGATTGGTATGTCGAAGAATTTGTAAAACAAAACTGGCATAAGCCAGTGGGAATAGATGACTTTGCCCGGTTGGGCGCGGAATTATTCGGTGTTGAGCTGGTCGATTTTTTGCGACAATGGGTCTATTCAACCGGTACTTACAACCTGGCCTTGCGGGATTGGGAACTAATCAAGATTCGCGATCGTTATAGAATAACATTAACCATTGCAAATACTGGGCAGTTGTATCTGCCGAATCTGGTTGATCTGGCGATTATTACAAGAAAGAAAGTTTATCGGGAAACCTTGCGCTTAACTGCGTTAAATGTTAAAATGCAAAAAGTGTTGCCGGATCGGCCCCTTCGGGTAATAATTAATGCCCGGCCGATGATTTTAGAGACGGATCTGACTGACAATGAATTGGAAATCCGCTGATTTGATCCATTACTTGACGGTTAAATGTAAACTATTGTATAATATTTTTATGTAATATTGTTATCGGACAGGTGTTAGAGGCAGTTTATCACTATTAAGTGAAACTAATACTAAATACATTACCCCCAGTATCAAAAAACAGCCGGAGGCGAAGAATTTGGGAGCAAAGCCACAAAGAGAGACCGTAGAGATGTATGATGAGATGCTGGATGAGACAATTGTTGAAGCCGCCCGTCAGGGTGACGATAATGCGCAGGAGTTTTTAATCAATAAATATAAGAATTTTGTCCGGGCTAAGGCACGCTCCTATTTTTTAATCGGGGCTGACCGTGAAGACATTATCCAGGAAGGAATGATTGGCTTATATAAAGCAATTCGTGATTTTCGTAACGATAAGCTGGCTTCATTTCGGGCTTTTGCCGAACTTTGTATCACCAGGCAAATCATTACTGCAATTAAAACAGCCACTCGTCAGAAACACATTCCGTTGAATTCCTATATTTCACTCAATAAACCGATTTATGATGAAGAATCAGACCGAACCTTGTTAGATGTTTTATCCGGGTCAAAAGTATCCGATCCGGAAGAACTGGTAATTAGCAGAGAAGAATTTGTTGATATTGAAAACAAAATGGGTGAGTTTTTAAGCGATTTGGAATGGAAGGTTTTAATGTCTTATTTGGACGGCCGCTCTTACCAAGAGATTGCTAAAGATTTACGCCGCCATGTTAAGTCAATTGATAATGCTTTGCAACGAGTGAAACGCAAACTCGAACGTTACCTAGAAAAACGTGAAGAAAATGGCGTTTAGCATGGTTTCCCGGGATTATCTCCTGGGTTTTATTTTTATAAAAGCCGCTGCAGCGGTTGGCGGTTTTGAGCTTAATGACTTTATGATTTTAAAATAAATGTTGGTAAAAAACGGTATCAAAAAAATATTGACACATCATAAGCTCTGTATTATAATCATACTTGCGTCCGGCAAACGGCCGTGATTGCGGAGGGGTTCCAGAGTGGCCAAAGGGGGCAGACCGTAAATCTGTTAGCAACGCTTTCGAAGGTTCAAATCCTTCCCCCTCCACCAAACAAGAAGTAAGCGGCGGTAGGTGCGAAGTGCAGAAAAGCTTTCGTAAAAGCCGGTTCGCTGCGACGCAATAACTAAATATTTTGTGATTCCTTTTTTAAAAACACCGCGGGGTGGAGCAGCTGGTAGCTCGTCGGGCTCATAACCCGGAGGCCGAAGGTTCAAATCCTTCCCC
>DATCLA010000116.1:0-18804 GCA_036564195.1 Bacillota bacterium | reverse complement strand
GGGTATTCCCTATCTGATTACTGCCGGAACCAATGAATATTTAATGGAAGAAATGATAAACTATTGCCAGGGATTAATGTTACCCGGCGGTGCGGATATTGATCCGGGTCTGTATGGAGGAAAACGGAACGCCAACATTATTTTTGACCGTAAACAGGATGACTTTGAAATCAGATTAATTCAATTGGCATTAAAGAAGGAACTGCCGATTTTGGGGGTCGGCCGCGGCATGCAACTACTTAATGTTATTTTTGGCGGTACTTTGTTTCTGGATATAGGGACGGAAGTATTAAACGCTGCGGCTCATCAGAGCGGAACTAATCAGAGCCCCACGATGCACCGGGTAGTATTGCGAGGGGGAACCCGGGCCCTGGAGATCCTGGGGAAAGAGGTTTTGGTCAATAGCTTTCACCATCAGGCAATAAAAGATTTGGGAAGTAATATCGCCATCAGTGGAATCAGTACCGACGGAATTATTGAAGCGATTGAGTATAACCAGAGTAACCGCTGGATTATCGGGGTGCAATGGCACCCGGAACGGGTAAATGTTACTTCGATGCAACCTTTATTTAGCGAGTTTTTTAACCAAGCCCGAAAAATCGGTTAAAACTGATCAATAATCTAGGGAGAGACTTGACCTGCTGAAATCAGTTGTGCTAAGCTAAAATAAAGTAGTCTGTAGGGTTAGGATATTAGGATGCAATTAATTTTCGAGGTTGAAACCGAAAAAGCAATGATTTGTTTAGGAGAGTTAGTGGGGAGGCAACTACGCCCCGGATACCTCCTTTTTTTGTTTGGTGAGTTAGGGGCCGGTAAAACCACCTTTACCAAAGGAATTGCCCTGGGAATGGGAGTTGAGGAACCCATTACCAGCCCAACGTTTCAGTTGATCAAAAGTTACCAGGGCCGGTTCCTTCTAAACCACTTGGATCTTTACCGGCTGAATAATCCCGAGGAATTGAAAGTCTTGGACCCGGAAGAATTGGTGGAAGAAGGAGTGACGGTCGTCGAGTGGGGGAAACTATTGCTGGAACGGTTAAATCCTGAATATTTGGAAGTGGAGATCGAACCGCAACCGGGAGGGTTTAGCCGGGAAGTTCGGTTACGCTCCCGGGGAAAATTGTACGACCGGGTACTGGAAAGGATTGACCATGCTGATCTTAGGAATTGATACGGCTACTCCCTGGGGCTCGGTAGCCTTGGCTGAAGAGGGGGAAATCATCTTTGAAGTCTCACTGAAGGCCGCGAAAGGCAGTGGCGAATATTTAATCTCCCTTTTGGAGCGGCTGTTTCAAAAAACCGGACGCCGTTTGGATGAATTGAATTTGATTGCTGCCGGGGTGGGACCTGGATCATATACTGGAATTAGAGTGGGTTTAGCAACTGTTACCGGGTTGACGGAAGGGCTTCAGATTCCGGCGTTTGGGATTAATACTTTAAGAATTATCGCTGAAAACGCCCATTTCAGTGCCAAACTGGTTGCGGCGGCGTTGGAGGCCCGGCACGGTGAAGTCTATGGGGCACTTTACCGGTTTAATGGTAATTCAGCCGAGGAGTTATTGCCGCCACGGGCAATCAAAGCAGAACAGTTCGCCACAACTCTGGCGGACTGGGGGCCTTTAGTGTTATGCGGGGATGGTGGAAAACACTACCGTGCCGTCTTTGAGCAGGTACCAGGGATTAACTTGGCACCAAGGTACTGGGATTATCCCCGGGCCGGCTTGGCCGCACAAATTGCCGGGGAGGAATGGCCGGTAGTTAAAACAACAGAGCCGCCAATCCTAATACCGGAGTATTTAAAACGAGTTGAAGCCGAAATTCGACTGGAGGAGAAGCGGGGTGGCGCAGATAACGGTAGTACCAATGTGTGTCGAGGATCTGGAGGGTGTACTAGAGATTGAAAATGCTTCATTTACTACGCCGTGGTCGCGGAATTCTTTCCTCCATGAAATACTCGAAAATGAGCGCGCAGTTTATCTGGTAGCCAAAGATAAACTGGGAATGGTTTGCGGTTATGTGGGAATGTGGGTGATCTTTGATGAAGGGCATATTACCAATTTAGCGGTCCATCCGCTTTATCGTAACCGTGGGATTGGAAGTATGTTGTTAAAACAGTTAGTTGAAGCCTGTCGGGAATATGGGGTCCGATTTTTAACCCTAGAAGTAAGACGTTCCAATTTGGTGGCCCAAAAACTCTATAATAAACATGGTTTTGTGCAGATGGGGGTGAGACGGAGGTACTATCTGGATAATAATGAGGATGCTTTGATTATGTGGAAAGGCCCGGTATAAGAACAAGCCGTTAATGAAAAATATTTTTATCATCAAGGTAGGAATAAGCGGGTGGATTAAGGAACTTATACTATAAGTTTTCAGGGATGATTATTTGTCCGGTACTATTGATGAAAGGGGATAGCTACTGATGAAAGTCTCGTGATTTAGGACTCAAAGGTAAACGGTAAATTCTTTTAAGGATCGGTTAAGGTAAATGTTAATGATTGAAGGGAGTGACGTAATTGATTGTGAATTCAGTTACTTCAGCTAAAGCCAACGAAATCATTGAACAAGATTTGCTGAAGATGGGCAATTTGGTTAAGTTGACGATGAAAAAAGCAATTCAGGCATTGCGCGATCAGGACAGCGACATTGCCCGGCATGTGATTGAGCAGGATGATTTAATTGATAACCTGCAGATCGTGGTGGAAGAAGAGGTTGAACGTTTGCTTTTAATAATGCCTCCGGTTGGGTTTGATTTACGCCGGGGTTTTACTGCGGTAAAAATTGCCAATGATTTGGAACGCATTGGCGATTATGCAACGAACATTGCAGAAATTGTTTTAGAACTTAAGAATGAGAAATATATTAAACCGTTGGTACATATTCCGAAGTTGGCCGGTTTGGCTATGAATATGGTATCAACGGTTTTAAACGCTTTTATTGAGAAAAATGCGGATTTGGCTGAGGCAGTCTGCCGTAAAGATGAAGAAGCGGATAACCTGTATGAAGAGATTCAAAATGAGCTGATCACAATATTAAGTAAAGAATCTAACCCCCAAGTCTCCTATCAAGCGTCCCGGTTTTTCTTAATCGCCGAATGGCTGGAACGGACCGCCGATCATGCTACTAATATCGGCGAGGAAACCATCTATTACTTGACCGCTAAAAGAGTAAAATATTAAAAGATTCGAAAACCTCAAGAGCCTCCGGGCTCTTTTTTATTTTCACAGGCAGAGAGATTGTTATATCCTGCCCGGCACCTAAAATTGCTCCCTGGGACTAAAAAAGCAGCATACTTTTGATTGGGAAATCATAGAGTTTAGCGAGACAATTTGGGGGTGAGCTTTTTTGAAGCCGCTGGTGCAACAGCACTTACTTTTAATACTGGTGGCGAGTCTCCTAATGGGAGCGTCAGTGTTTTGCTACACAACCAGGAAAACCGCAGGCTTGGCTGGGGAAAGAAAAGTTATCTGCCAAGACCGTGAAGAATTCTACATCAATGAACGACAAAGAGTAGAACCGGTTAACCTGCCGATAACCAGCGGTGATTTGATTGTAGTTGAAAAAAGGTATCTTCGCCTTACCCTATACCGGGACGGTAATGTCTTAAAACGATACCCGATTGCGATTGGAAAGCCCACTACCCCTTCACCGGTAGGAGAATGGAAAATCATTCATAAGGGTGGTAAATGGGGTGGGGGATTTGGAGCGCGTTGGCTTGGGCTTAATTGCCCTTGGGGAATCTATGGCATCCACGGTACTAACAAACCGGGATCCATAGGCAGGATGAGTAGTCATGGTTGTATCCGCATGTACAACCGCGATGTATTGGAATTGTATAATTTGGTACAAATCGGGACGCCGGTTCATATTATCGGAGATTTAGCTCCGGTTAAACTGCGGAAGATCTATCAAAGGGGCACGACAGGCGAGGATATAGTAATGTTACAATTTGCAATGCGAAAATTTGGGTTTAACCCCGGGCCAGCCGACGCCCGTTACGGTCCCGGAATGGAACAGGCCGTTCGCAAGCTGCAAAAGTTTTACGGGTTAGCCCCAACAGGGAAAATTACCCGAAATGAGCAGTTTTTACTCAGCCCACATTTGAAATTGAAACGAGAATAAGTGAGGTAATGCCTTTGCTGTTTGGTAAGAGAATTACAATTTGTGTTCTGACAGGACTGTTTTTGGTTAGTGCCTGGCTTAGCTATGAGTATTTTAAACCTCTGGCCAGAATCAAAATTAAAGACAAAATAATTCGGATCAATCCCAATGTTCAAATTGACCCGGTGAAAGAGTATTGTTTGAGGGTGTGGGATTACGATTTACCACTTAAAAATTGCAATTACCGTCAATATATGCAAAAAGCAGTGGCGGATTTTCAAAAAATATATCCTAATATCCGGGTTGAATTGAGGTTTTTGGACCTCCTTACCGGCCACGGCCAACTGGAAGCAGCGCTGGAGCAGGGAGATCCCCCCGATTTATATTGTTCGGCATTTTCCGTTCCCCATTTTGATCTCGACTATCAGATCCCGGTGGGCCCGTACCTAAAGACCGAAGAGCTGGAAAACGCTTATCCGTTGAGTATTCAGAAGTTGGTGCAAGTCGATGGGGTATTCAGCTATTTCCCACGCTGGCTGCGTTGGAATCTTTGGGTAGCCAATCGGAGTCTGGCGGAGGCAGCGGGATTTGAAGTAAATAAGATCCAACAGCAAGGGTGGACTTGGACCCAGCTGTTCGCAGCGAAAGATAAATACCCTGCTACAGTCTATTCAATGGTCGGTAATGTAATTCCCATGGAGGTTTTGAGACAAATATTACCCAATGGCTGCTTCGTGGAACGACAAGGAGAATCAAGCTGGGAATGGTTGCAACAGTTGAAGGAGTCGCAACGTCTACCTGAGGATTTTAACTCTAATATGTTGGACAGGTTTCTTTCGGGACAGGTAATGTTTTTGGCCGGGATTTCACCTATTATGTTACGGGTAATTAGAGAACGGCTGACGCAGCAAGGTGCAGCCTGGGAAGGAGTAGCCTTGCCGGTACCGGAATTAAGCAAAGGCCGGGCCATCCATTCAGTGGAGGCCGGAGTGATCTGCGTTTATCGTAACCGGAAAAGAAAGGGAGGAAGCGACCATTTGGCAGCAGCAGTTAAGTTGGGTGAATACTTAAGCACTTATCGGGACAGCTCTCCCTGGGAAGAGCTGATGGTGATGCCGGCGGCCCGGCAAGTTACTTTAAAATGGCTGCAGAAACAAGAGCCGGAACAATACCCGGCAGTACTTGAATATATGTTAAATCATAATAACCTAACTATCATTAACATAGATGAATCGTACCGGGAAAAGACCGCCGCACTACTATTAAAGTATTTAACTGGTAAGATTAACCGTGAAGAAACAATTCAACAATTAAAAGCGGAAATTTATTGTGATTAAGAAGATTACTGCAGGAATGCAGTAAAGAGTTGTCGAATTCTAGACAACAAATTTACAAATTTTTTACCGGTTATTTAAGCAATGAAGCTACATGTTTTAGCCAAGGCAAGCTGATACTAGTGTTGAATTGAATGAAAATCCGCTGTAAGCTTTTGAAGGCCGGGTTTTTATCAGTTGTTGTTAAGGTAGCGCTGGCGTAGCTCTTAACTTTGGACTTACTTTGCCAGCAGGTGTTTTTATCTTTAATCTATCAATACAAAAATTGAACCAATAAATCCGGAAGGTTTTTTAATGACGGCGCCAACCACTATTTCCGAAATTAAGGCGTTACTTAAAAGTAAAAATCTGGCGCCTTTAAAAAATTTAGGGCAGAATTTTTTAATTGACTGCAATTTTCTGCAGAAAATTACTCAAGCCGGTGAGCTAACCCGGAAAGATTTAGTTTTGGAAGTAGGCCCGGGTCTGGGCGGTTTGACTGAACAGCTGCTACATCATGCCGGACAAGTTGTGGCTGTTGAATATGACCGGGGCTTATTTGCGGTTTTAAAGGAAACTCTGGCTGAATACCCGCAGTTGTACCTTTTTAACCAGGACTTTTTGGAGTTCGACTTAAAGCAGCTAGTATCGATAAACCCGGCTCAAAACTATAAAGTAATTGCCAATCTCCCCTACTATATAACCTCTCCCGTAGTTTTTAAGTTGTTGGAATCTCGGATTAACTGGCGGTTAATGGTTTTTTTAGTCCAAAAGGAAGTAGCTCTGCGAATGGCCGCCCAACCGGGCGGTAAGGATTACGGGACGTTGACAGTGATGCTCAATTTTTACGGAGAGGTTGAGCTTCTCTGCACTGTTCCGCGGAGTGTCTTTTATCCGGTGCCAAAAGTTGATTCGGCAGTAGTCAAGATCTCACCCCGGCGTTCCGGAGTTGATTGGGAACTTTATTCTTGTTTACACCAAGTAGTTCAGGCTGCTTTCGGACAAAGACGCAAAACTATTTTAAATGCCTTAACTAAATTTGAGCCGTTGCTTGGGGGAAAAGTTGCAATTAAGGAATTATTAATTAAATTAGGAATTGATCCCGGACAACGGGGAGAAACTATTGGCGTAGAGCAATATACCGCCATGGCGCAAGCGATTCAAAAACATAGGCTGGAAGGTGCTTGAAATGTATTACTACAGTCCCACGAAAGGCCGTTTACATTTTAACCAGGTTTTCGAGAACATTATGGAGTTTATTCAGGATGATCCGGACAGTAAATTCAAATTAATTGTAGGGACTGATTCTCAATATGGGGAAGAGGTATGTTATGTTACGGCCATTATCATCCTGCGCGAAGGAAAAGGAGGCCGTTTTTTTTATTCCCGGGAGCGGGAAAAGGTAAGGCTCAGTTTCAACCAGCGGATTTTGATGGAGGCTTCCCGAAGTCTGGCTGTAGCGGCGCTGCTCGCCGAGAAGATGGCCCAGGCCGGTGTGTCCGGTTTGAATGTTGAAATCCATCTTGATGTGGGTGAAAACGGGAAAACGAAAGAGATCATCAGAGAGGTAGTGGGAATGGTAACCGGGAGCGGTTTTGGCGCTATCATTAAACCGGACTCCTTTGGGGCATCCAAAGTAGCTGATAGATATACAAAATGATAAGAAAATTATTGACAAATGCTATTTAAATCGTGTATAATACTTGCTTGACTTTTTTGGCTAAGAGTGCTATAATCAACACTGTTGGTTGGGTATATTAAGACCAGTATTTATTATATGTTGGACTAAGTTAAGCGGTTCAACATATTTTCAATGTTAAAAACAGAAATGTTTTAAATAAAAAGTTATCCAAATGGAGACAATAAGGATGGTGAGGATGGATGAATGAACCCGGGACGTTGGAAGCGATTCGGGAACATTTAGGCTTGTTTGTGGGAAAATCTATTAAAATAAAAGCGAATCGGGGCCGGAAACGAGTCTTTGAAGTTGAGGGGATTTTGGAACAAACTTACCCGAAAGTATTTGTGGTTTCTTTTAGGGAACGCCAAATTGAACGGCGGATCTCATATAGCTATGCGGATCTGTTAACTAAGTCGGTAGAGTTATCATTTGGCAATGACCGCATCGGAATGTTGTCATAGAAAAGATTTGAAACAAACCTTCTGTTAACCCGTTATTAAACGGGTTTTTTGTTTGGGAACGGGTCTTGTCTAAAAACCCAACTGTTACACGGCAAGTTGTAAAAAATATACATATTATTACTGATTAAACCAATCAGCCTTGCATTTGCCAAAAGATTATGAAATAATAAACTAAAACTGAATAGTTTTAGCGGGAGTATGATCCGCCTTGTAACACTGAGGTAAAACGGTGTGTGATGAATGTAAAAGTCATTCCGGCCATTTTTTGAGGGAATGGAAATTATATTTCCAGCGGATACCGGTTAAATTACCCGACAAGGTCAAGTTTTTTGGGAGGGAACTTACAAGATGACAGAGTGGAAAAAAAAAGCACAAACGGAACTTGCCGGAATCAAGTTCAGCCTCGATTATTCGATGGCAGCTCTGACAACTTTTAAAATTGGCGGTCCGGCCGATCTGTTAGTTGAACCGTCAAATGTGGAGGAACTCCAAAAAGTTCTGCAGTTTTGCCACAGAGAGCAACTTCCCTGGATGGTATTGGGTTTAGGTTCCAATTTATTGGTACGGGACCGGGGAATTCGCGGCATAGTGATTAAGTTAAGGGGCGAATTTACCCAATGGAATGTTGACGGGACCCGGGTGACCGCCGGGGCTGCAGTAACCCTCTCCGAACTGTCAAGGGCAATGATCCAACTGGGCCTATCGGGCTTGGAATTTGCCTGTGGGATTCCGGGTAGTGTCGGCGGAGCGGTCTATATGAATGCCGGCGCTTATGATGGTATGGTTTCTACGGTCTTGACCAAAGCGGAGGCGTTTGATCCGCAAACCGGTTCGATCTGGTATGACCGATCGGAGCTGGACTTTGGTTACCGTCACAGCCGGTTTCAACAGAGTCGGGAAGTCATTATCAAAGTAATCTTTGACCTTAAACCGGCCTTATCTGAAGAAGTAGCTGCCAAAGTAAATCTCTTAACTCAGAAACGCGAGTGCAGACAACCTTTGGAACTGCCAAGTGCCGGTAGTGTCTTTCGCAGGCCGGAAGGGCATTATGTCGGACCAATGATTGAAGCGGCCGGATTGAAAGGTTTTCAAATCGGAGGAGCACGGGTTTCCGAGAAACACGCCGGTTTTATCGTTAATGTTGGTCAAGCTTCGGCCCAAGATGTCCTGGATCTGATTGAGCATATCCGGGCTGTGGTTAAAGCCAATAATGACGTTGACCTGATCCCGGAGATTAAAGTAGTCGGGGAGCCCTAGTTTCCAAGATTTTTAGCTTTATTACAGAGGAAACCAATTAATTAGCGTCGAAATTGATTATTTAATAGAAACTTGAATTTGTTACAAATTATAGATACTAAATAATTCTGAGTAAGGCGGGAGACCTTTATGAAACAATGGCGGGTTTTAATAACGATGATTCTGTTCTTGATGGCCTCAACTCTGGTTAAGGCCGCTACGCCGGTTGTTCCTCCGGTTAGCCCCACTCCAACCGGAAATGCGACCGGAGCGGTGGTTCCCGATCCGCTGGCGGTAGACAATACCCCCATGGTTACTCCGCTTCCGATTCCCTCAGTAGCTGGAACGGAAACCCGACTTTTGCCTTCTAATTTCGATGTTTGGTCCTGCGATTGGGCACCGGACGGTAAAGCAATGATATTTTCAGGCAAGAAACAGGGAGAAATTTCAACCAAAATGCGGATTTGGCTGTGGCCTCTCGATCCGATTTCCAACCCGGTACTGATAACCAATACCGACAATCTGACGGACTTTTCACCCCGCTGGTCCCCGGATGGGAAACAATTGGTGCTGATGCGGGTGAAGTACGGTAATAGGGATAATGCCTCCGGACTTTGGCTTAAAGATATTTCCAACGGTGCAGGCCGGCAGTTGACTGTAGGCAACCAGGATCGGGATCCGTTTTGGTCTCCCGATGGCAGACGGATTGTCTTTAGTCGTAGTACCGGTCCCTATCAGTCCCAATTAATGATTATTGATACGGTTTTAAACTCGATGGAGGTGTTACGCAGTCAGAGTAATGAACTAATCAGTTCACCCTGGTGGGGCCGGGACGGGCGGATTTATTTTACCAAGATGAATCCGGCACCGCAAGCTGTGACTGTGGGCGGAGAAACTTACCAGGTAGTAGAGTTTGGTAAAGGAAGTATTTGGGCAATCAACCCTGATGACCAAAGTGTTACCCCGATAGTCGTAGATGAATATGACAACCGGATGCCGGCACTTTCACCAGACGGGACCAAACTGGCATTTGTCTCCAACCGTTACCAAGGTAAAGATGGGAACGGTAAATTTGACCGGGGGAGTCTCTATTTGAAGGATCTGGTGACGGGTGAAATTAAGTTTGTCACCAATAAAGTGGGTTTAAACGGAGGTTCGTTAAGTTGGAGCCCGGATGGTAAAAAGCTGGCCTTCTTTACTTTCCGGAGTATCCGACCAGCGGTCTGGGTAATTAACGTGGAACCATTATTGGCACCACCGGTTGCACCGGATAGCCTTACTCCGGCCACTGCTACTCCCATACTTCCAAATTAGGCTTTTAAAAAGAAAAAGCAATAGGCAGCTGTAGTTCAATTTACGGCTGCCTTTCTGGTTTAAGTGGGATGAATTTATGTAATAAATGAACTTTGATTGTCGAAATTAACTGTTAGGAGGAAAAACTGCTTCCTTACCGAACTATAGCAGTTGAAAAAGGCAGTTAGGAGTGAATTTGTTGTTTCAACCGATCCAGTCAAGCACTGTGGTACAGAAAATTATTGATAAAATTACTCAATCATTGATTAAGGGTGAGCTGAAGCCCGGAGACCGTTTGCCGCCTGAACCAGAACTAGCCGGCATGTTGGGAGTCAGTCGTACCTCATTGCGGGAAGCATTAAAAACCCTAGGTGGGCTTGGAGTTTTAGTTGCCAGAAAGCGCGGCGGTACTTTTGTAGCTACCTCAGGTTCACAACTAATGTTGGACCCCTTAATCTTCAATTTAATCATTGAAAACGGTTCCAAGGATCATCTTTTTGAGTTACGGGTGTTACTTGAAGTAGATGCAGTGGAATTGGCGATTAACAAGGCTACTGCGGAAGATTTACAGCAACTGGCCAGACAATTGGAGAGATTTGAAAAGACAATCCCCAGCGGTGACTGGGATTTATTGGCAAAACTGGATTATCAATTTCATTTGCAGTTAATTTTGATCACAAAAAATCCTTATTTTATCAGGATTAGTCAAGTAGTGATGCAGTTGTTCGCTGGTCCGATTGAAAAAGCTTTAAAAGAGATGGGACCACAGCAGGTACTGGCCAACCACCGTTCACTCTACCAGGCGATAGCCGAGCGTGATCTGTTAAAAGCGAAGGAGCATATAAATAAAGCGTTTGAGTGTTGCCGTAATTACCTCTAAAGTTAAGTTTCCGGTGTAAAACTGTCCGGAAATTTTTTTTATTGTTGTTTAGCAGAACAAAAAGGGGTATAATGTATATTAATTTATATGTCAGTCAATAATATATATTTAGCTTTTAAGGAGTTGGGGAAATGGCAGCAACTGTCTGTAATATGAAAAATTATGACGAAGAATATCGGCAATTTCGTTGGGAAGTTCCTGAGAAGTTTAATTTTGCAGTGGATGTAATCGACCGTTGGGCGGCTGATCGTACTAAACTAGCAATTATTTTAGTTGATGATGAAGGCAATGAAGAGAACTATACCTTCTGGGATATGAAAATGCGTTCGAATAAATTTGCTAATATCCTTAAAAATGCCGGTTTGAAAAAAGGCGATGTCGTGATGGTTTTTTTACCAAGGGTCATTGAATGGTGGGAATCGCTTTTAGGGATTATGAAAATCGGGGCTATCTCCGCTCCCGGCACTACCCAACAGACCTCACGCGATATCAAGTACCGGATAGTGTCGGCGAGAGCCAAAGCAATTATTACCGATGCGGCCAATGCCGACAAGGTCGATGCAATTGCGGCGGAATGCCCGGACTTGCAGATCAAAATTGTTACAGGAGGGCAAAACCGTCCGGGATGGATAAACTATCAGGCAGAAATGAAGACTGCCGACCGTTATTTTGAAGCGGTGGAAACCCGGAGCGAAGAAGGGACAATGATCTATTTCACCTCAGGCACCACCGGATATCCCAAAATGGTATTGCATTCCCATGCTTCATATCCGTACGCTCATAAAGTTACCGGGAAATACTGGTTGGACTTGACACCCCAAGATTTGCACTGCAACCTGACGGATACCGGCTGGGGGAAGGCTGCCTGGAGCAGTCTGTTCGGTCCCTGGCATATGGGAGCAGCCTTATTAATTCATAAGGCAGTCGGGAAATTTAATCCGGAACGTACTTTGCAGATACTGGCTGATTACGGCGCTACCACTTTGTGTGCAGCCCCTACAGCTTACCGGCTGTTTGTTCAACAGGATCTGCAAAAGTACGACTTATCAAACTTACGTCATTGTGTCGCAGCTGGCGAACCGTTGAATCCGGAAGTGATCGCTATTTGGGAGCGGTATACCGGGTTAAAAATTCATGACGGTTACGGGCAGACTGAGACCGTTCTGACCATTGCCACTTTTCCAGGTTTACCGGTGAAGCCGGGTTCAATGGGCCGTCCCACTCCCGGGTTTCGGGTCGAAGTAATCGATGAGGCCGGTAAGATTCTGCCTGCCAATAAAGAAGGGGATATCGCCATCTGGGTGAAAGATCAACGCCCTGCTGGTTTATTTAAGGAATACCTCGGCGACCCGGAAGGGACTAAAGCCAGGTTTCGCCATGGTTGGTATCTAACGGGGGACCGGGCTTACCGGGATGAAGACGGTTACTTCTGGTTTGTCGGAAGGGCTGATGATGTCATTTTAAGCTCCGGTTACCGGATTGGTCCTTTTGAAGTTGAAAGTGCCCTGGTGGAACATCCGGCAGTGATTGAAGCCGCCGTGGTAGCGAGTCCGGATAAGGTACGTGGCGAAATTGTCAAGGCTTTTGTAATCCTTTCCCCAAAGTATACGCCTTCCGCCGAGTTAATAAAGGAGTTGCAAGATTACGTTAAGACCGTAACAGCCCCATATAAGTATCCCCGGGAAATAGAGTTTGTTAAAGAGTTGCCAAAGACAATATCGGGAAAGATTCGCCGGGTTGAATTACGGGAACTGGAACGGAAGCGGAAATTAGGGAATAAGGCCAACTCGGAAGTTTCTTAATGAGGTTGATTAAGGCTTGATTAATAGATCATTAGAGCGGGTTCTCTGATTGGCCCGCTTATAAGTATTTTTCAATGTTATAACGGCAACTGGGATTCCAGAAGAGCCATTCCTTAAGGCCGGCATCCTCAACAGCTTTGATTTGAGCTTGAATTTCCGTCCGGCCATAGTGAACTCCTAAACTGAAGTCCTGTAACCAAGGACGGATTTTAGTGGTGGTGTTTTGGGCGGCCTCCAGTCTTTTGATGGCATCACTGACACTGCAAAAGACGGTTTGATACGGCTGGGAATTAGGATTTTTCAGTCCGAAATTTCCTGGGATATAGTGGGACGGGTAAACCATAGGGCAGACGATATCTACCTGTTGGGCAATTTTTTCAAAGCGTTGTCCAATACCCAGATCGGCGTCGGCACTGGTGGTCAGGCCGAAGATATCCGCAGAAATTGGGACACCGTATTGGTCCAGTTGAGTCCGGGTGTATTTTAGAAATTCCTCAATGACATCTTCGGCGGCCTGGCCGTTACCAAAGGGGTAGAGGCAGCGTTTGGTATTACCATCACTGGTAAAACGGACATAATCGAATTGAATTTCCTGAAAACCAAGGCGGATCGCTGCTTTGGCGATATCCACAATATAATCCCAATATTCCTTATTATGAGGATCAACCCAATGCAGGCCTTTCCGGTCAGTCCAGAGACCCCCTTCAATATCTTTGACTGCCCATTCCGGTTTGGCTTTAGCCAACAACGGGTCTTTGAAGACTACAATCCGGGCGATAGGGTAGATGGCGTGTTCTTTAAGGGTCTGCATCATTTTTTCAGGTTCCGGGATCATTTTAACCGCGGCATTGACGCTTTGGGCTAAAGGAATTTCGGCCAGGAAAGAAAGGTTACCAGTATCGTCTTTAATATCAACTACCAGCGCGTTGATGGGAGTGGCATCGATAAATTCGATCAGGCGGGGAAACCACTTACTGGAGCCAGCGATCCATCCGGTAGTATAAACACCTTTGACTACATCCGGTTTGGGCCAGTCCATTTTATAGAGTTGGGGAACCGGAGAGGGTGTCGGGACTGGAGGTTCAGCCGCTTTAACAATTTGATTTTTATTGGCAACCAGTAATGATTTAGTGGTTGTTACATCTTTAAATACTTGGGGCTTTTCGGGTAATGTTATAATAAATGATAAAATTGTAAAGAGGCAAAGGGCTGAGGTAAGGACTAAGACCCATTTTTTCTGCATATTATAATCACCTTTACTGTAAATTTCTTCAATATTTCGTCAGAAAAGGTATTTTTTCCTGTTATTTAAATCACTTTTATTCAGGTTTTTTGAGGAAAACAACCTGACAGAAATAAAAGTTAAATTGGTCTTATTCAGACTTTTACAAAATTTATGTAGTCACCTAATTACAATTAGTAATTATAACACAATATCTACTAGCATGTATTCATGTTATAACAAAGTGTTATGAAATTATAAAACCGGCTTAATATTAAGTAGCTGATATTTAGGGCGAAAGACGGTCAATAAATTTAGTTTTAGCTTTGTTTTAAGCATTACGAATCCGTAAAGGTTCTAAATTGACGCCGGGTATAAATCTATTTATAATAAAAAGAAGACTTGATAAAAGATCATTTTGAAAGGAATGCCAACACTGTATAAAATATTAATTATTTACGCAAATAGCGGAGCCGGGCACCGTCGGGCAGCTGAGGCCTTGTTTCAAGAAGTTAAAACAGCTTACCCCGCTGCCCGGATTGAAATTCTGGATGCTTTAGACCTGGCAACGCCGTTTTTCAGGAAGATATATCCCTGGACTTACCTGTTTTTAGTGAAGTATCTACCCTGGTTATGGGCTTTGGGGTACTACTTTTTAAATTTGGACTCAGTGGCGCGGATCTCTAAAATAGTACGTCGGATTAATAATGCGTTATGTTGTAAAGGGTTTGAACAATATCTATTGGAGCAACAGCCTGACCTGGTTTTTACTACCCATTTTTTACCAAATGAGATTATTACCCATTTAAAAAAGAAACATGGCCTGAAGACGATCTTGGCTACTTGCATTACCGATTATTATCCTCATGCCTGGTGGCGGGAGCAGGGAGTGGATCTCTACATTACTCCTAACGAAGAGCTAACTGCCAGATTAGAAACTTTAGGGGTGGCGGGGCAAAAAATACAGCCTTTGGGTATCCCGATTAATCAGGAATTTGGGGAGGTACTTCCCAAAGAAGAGATTCGCGCCAGGTTGGGATTACGAGTGGATCAGTTCACTCTTTTAGTTACCAGCGGCGGTTTTGGAGTTGGACCGGTCAAAACTTTGTTGCATGAAGTTTTGCAAATTAAAACCCCATTACAAATTATGGTTATTTGTGGGAATAATCAGAAACTTCAGGAAGAGCTACGGTCTTTGGTAGGTGCCGGGATCCATACTGTTCACATTTATGGTTTTGTCCGCAATATGCATGAATTGATGAATGCCAGCGACCTGATGGTTTCTAAATCAGGCGGACTGACTACAACGGAGGCAATGGCCAAAGGTTTACCAATGGTCGTACTCGCTCCGATTCCGGGACAAGAATCGGGAAACTGTGAGTTTTTATTAAGACATAATGCCTGTTTAAGAGCTCGGGATCCCCGGGAAGCTGCCGCCCAAATTGAAGAGTTGGTCCGGGATGCAGCCCGCTTACAAATATTAAAAAAGAAGATTGCTGAGTTGGGGCGACCGCATGCTTCTAAGGAAATTGTCCGCTATGTCGCTACAACTTTTTTGAAAAATAGAAGCGAACTATAATTAGGTTTAAACGGTAGTTGCTGGGTTGAATGCGTTAGAGTGGAAGCTGGTCGGAAAAGATCTATTCGACTTGGAACTTTTTCTAAAGGAAGCCCGTTTTAAATAATATAAAACAACTTCCTCCTCTTTTTATTTGACGCAATCATAATTCCAACTTTCGGGATCAGATGCAAAAGCAGGAACGGGGTTTTTGCAGTCTGCTAAAGGAATTTGGAATTATGAGACCGTCATTTTATGGCAAAGACACCGTCTTCCCAAAAAAGACGGTGAATTTCTTTAGAGGATGTTGATAACAGTAAATTTTTCCCTCTGCGGGATGTGTTGCAGGAAATACTGGAGTTCTCCCGAAATCATCTGAGAGTTGTTCTGATCCTGGCATTGAATTGCCTTTTCTAATTTGACTAAAGCGTTTTCAATATTGTCTAGCTCTTGGTGATGGATAAGCAGAGCCCACCAGGATTTAATCCGTTTCCAGTAGTGGGTGGCTTTAACGAGGCGGTTGACTGCCAGTTGCCAGTCTTCACTTTCGATAGCGGAATCAATCCTGTTTACCAGCAGGACCACTCGATTACTGCTATTATGAAGATAACGGTTGCTGCCGGCGCCGAAACCGAGGAGCAGTAGAAATCCGATTACTGACAGGATCCAGGCTTTCATGATATGTTTATTTTCCTGCTTGTGATTTTAGGTTGGACAAACAATTTACCGGAACTGTCGAGACTGGCTAGGAAGACCTCGTTCCAGGATTCAATCCCCAACTGTTGTAGTTCTTTTTGGAGCCAAGTTTCGGATAAATTGCCTTTACTTAAGACTTCGCGTTGCAGTATTCCGTCGCAGATGAGGACTTGCGACAGACCTTCGTAGGAAACGTCTAGTTTTAAATCTTCCGGGTTGACCGGTCGTTTTTGGGATTTGGGGATTACCGATAATTTACCGCTGGTTTCTAAAACAGCAAACTCTACATCGGCGATGTTGGGTATGTTTTTTTGCCGGAGTTGTTCCAGGAGATCTGTTAGGTTATAACGTAATCTTTTTAATTCAATTTCATTAATGCGGCCTTTTTCAATTAAAATACTGGGAGTGCCGCAGATTAGACGGCGGGCCAGCACACTTTTCATTGCCAGCAACGATAGGCTGGTTTGGATGAAAAGTAAAGTGATAATGGGGATGACTCCGTTTAACAACGGAATTTCAGTATCCTGCATGGGAATAGCTGCTAACTCGGAGATCATAATCGCAATTACTAATTCGAAAGGCTGAAGCTGTCCGATTTGGTGTTTGCCCATAATTCTGATTACCACGACAACTAATAAATAAAGAATGATCGTGCGTACCGGCAGGATTAGCAAATTATATCACCTTAACCTGCATGCCTGTAATGATAAATACGGCATTATACTGGGTTCTATTTTCTACCTCAAACAGTTTGTGAAGAATTTGAAAAGAATATGCCGCCAGATTTTGGGAAAGAAATAAAAGGGAAAAATAGCAGGAAATATTGTCATAGTCCACGAATTTGAAATGATCCGAGAGTATTTCGTCCTAAAGAGTATCTTATAAAATTTGGACTACCTGGTTTAATAAGTAGATTAATTTATTTTCTATTATTGGGGAGGCACACGATGAAACCCTTGGAAATTGCCAAAGAACTGGCAAAAGCACTGGCGAATTGCCCTGAATACCTTAACTACAAGGCTGCTAAAGAAAAATTGGAAACCCATGAGGCGGCCAAATTGATGTTTAATGATTTTCGAAAGAAACAGCTGGAGTTAGAGAGGAAAAAACTAAGCGGTGAACCGAATTTGGAACCGCTGGAAAAGGAGATCCGCAAATTAACAGAAGTAGTGAGCCTGAACCTTTACGTCCGGGAATTTCTAGTGGCTGAATATCAGTTTTCCAAAATGATGATGGAGATTCAAAAGATTATCAATTCCGCGGTAGATCTGAAACTGCCGGAGGATTTTAAATGATACGGTAAGCTAGTGAGTCCATGCTAAAGGATGTGACCAAATGAAGCCGTTAATTAATTTAGGTATTTGGCTGTTAAGTGGATTGTTTTTTTTAACCGGAGTTTCTTGGGCGGCTCTACCGCAGCTGGGTCAGATTAAGTGTGGTAATTATTCTCTCAAAGCCGTTTCCAACCATATTCCCTGGGGTTATCGATCGGCGCAAAAATATTGGGACAGTATGCAACGGATTGAACTGGAAGTTGGTAATACCGAGCGGTTTAAAGACCTACCGAAGCTAGGGATGAAAAACCCCTACACAGGATATATCGTTCTAGGCGACCAGGATCAAAAATTTGGCTTTATTGTAGATATTTACGGCGAAGAGAAACGGCTTTACATAGACCGGGACGGTGACGGAAGTTTTGCGGGGGAGTCCTATAGTTTATTATTGAATGAATGGTACGGGGGATACTCTTGGCTTAGCTCCCATGCCTACTGGGTATTGGGCCCGGAACCGGTACGACTCTCGGTGCCTTATCAAAAGGCCGGCGGCACGGTAGTTCAACCGATCGAAATCAGTGTCTTGGGTTATATCTTTAAACCAGGTTTTTTGGGAAAAGAAAAACCCTTTTTATTAGTTGAGGTCCGGACTTGGTTTCTGGCGGAAATCATTGAGGATGGAATGGGGAAACTGGTAGGGTTGGTCGACCAAAACCATAACGGGCGTTACAATGATTATCAGGATCTGCTATTTGTCGATTATAACAACAACGGTTTTTTTGAAAATAACGAGGCGATTAGGCGCAAAAATGGAGTCAAGCTCAAAATGGGCAGGAAAAAAGTTTCATTCGACTGGGGAGCTTACCCTGAGCAGCTTCAGGTGGAGGAGGAAAAGCGGTGATCGGAAAACGTGTCAAAAGAGGTCTATTGGCCTTATTGATTGTAGTAACCATAGTACCGGCGGTTACGGCCGCTCCTCGGGAGAACTTTGAGAAGATCGTTTTAAAAAACGGAATTACGGTAATGTATAAATTAATGAAAGATCAGCCCCTAGTCTCCATGTATGCGGTTTTTCCAGTCGGTACCCGGCAGGAAAAGGAGAAAGGTATTGCCCATCTTATGGAACATTTGGTCTTTCGGGGCGGTTCTGAGTATACATACCAGGACATTGCCAAAGCGACGTTCTGGGAAGGCGGGCATTTTAACGGGTTTACTTCATTTTATGCTACGTCCTACAATTATGTGGTGCCGAAAGAAAGTTTTGACACCGCTTTTAAAGTATTTAAC
>DATCLA010000115.1:0-1572 GCA_036564195.1 Bacillota bacterium | reverse complement strand
GTCATACCCTGCCAGGTCAACCGGTTTTACGCCAATATCTCTGGGGTTGGGGAAATATTCCCGCCTGCCGGTTTGCAGGTAAAAAAGGACGCTCTCGATGTTGTACTGACGATTATCAATAGCCCGCCTAACTGCATGCCTGACCGGTTCCATACCACAATCGACGATTAAACGCAGTATTTTTACTAAATCGTGATTGCTTCCCGGCAACCGGTCCGCCAATTGAAAGATTTCTGCCGGGAGTTTGGCTTGTTTGACCGGACGGGCATTTCTAACCGCCCGCGGCCTTTGTTCCAAAAGCCGGATGTAATGCTCAAGTTTAAATTTCGTCTCATCTTTAGAGTAACTTCGCTCATGAACTGCCACCACTTGACCACGATATTCGACTCTTACGGTTAAGCCGGTTCCCTTGACTGTTACTTGTTTGCCGGCCAGTTCCACCGGAACCGAGTAGCGATTGCGGCCGAATTTTACCGTGGCGTAATAATCAACCGGGGCCAGTATTTGTCTTGCATAATCAAACCGGTAACCCGGAAGGGGTAAAAGACTCTTTTTTTCGACTTCCAGCGCTTCGCCAACGGTTTGGGACCGCCCCGGGATCCGGTGGTTTAAGTACTTTAGGCAGTGGTCCAATAAAAGCCGGTTCAATTCAGCCCAAGACTGAACACGCGGAACCGGGACAAAGACGTTACGACGGATATATCCGACCAGGTTTTCGACCAAGCCTTTCTCGTGGGCTTCACCGGGGTTGCAGAAATCGGCTTGGAAGGCGTAATGGGCTCTTAAGGCCCGGAACATGTCCTGCTCGACCACAACATGACGGCCCCAGCCTTCTTTAACGGCGGTCTTCACGTTGTCGTAGATGTTCCGGCCGGTCACACCGCCAAAGTATTCTGAGGCCAAAACGTGGCCTTCCAAAAATGATTCCTGGTTTTGTGCCGGAAAGGCATACGCAAAGGGAGCGCAACTATAACATAACCGGACACAAAACAACATGGCTTTGGTCTTTTGACCGTTCAAATAAAACGTGGCTTCGCCCCAGTCGACCTGGGCGGCTTCGCCGGGTTCGAAGCTCAACGGGATAAAGACTTGTTTTGGAAGTTCGCTTTTGATCTGATGTACCGCCCGGCGGACTGTCGATTCAGCGCCTGTAAAAGCTTTTTCTGCTACTAACCGGTCATAAATACGTTTGGCGGTATGATGTTGTTTCTTCGGAGCTTCCCGGTCTTCTTTGAGACAGTTTTCGATAAACTCTTTTACTTCGAGAGTAATTACTGTGGGTTCCCGGTGGTATGGTTTCCGTTCCCATGGGACTTGCTTGCCTTCGCAATATTTGATCACGGTATTACGCGAGATCCGCAGCCTTCTTGCAATCTCCCGCTTTGATAGGCCTTGCGCTATATACAGGTGTCTGATATTCTGATATTAATCCACTTCAATCTTCATCTCCTTTTTACCTCCTGTTTTGGTTTCCGTTTCATTTAACGGTTTAGCAGGAGGTTTGATTGAGGTGGATCACTTTTTCAGTATCATTTGACCCTTTTTTGGATCACTTTTATAATATCAAACACA
>DATCLA010000114.1:0-13495 GCA_036564195.1 Bacillota bacterium | reverse complement strand
TGGCTATACATAAGAAGGAAGATATTAATACATTATTAAATAAATATAATAGCGGATACCTCGCGGAAGCAATATTGAAATTTTTAGCAATTATCAAGCAAAATGGTGAATATCCCGGCTGGTTGGTGAGTAATCTTACCCCCAAGATGGTACTGGCGCTGATCCGGTTTTTCCGGGTAGGCCTGGAATCGGAAAAAAGCCGACGGCTCCAGGATTTTTAATTAAATCCCCAAGCCGTCGGCATATCTTGGCTACCGGACCCAGTTGGCCTAGGTGCTTTTATAAAGGCCGACCATGTTATTCGGAGCATTTTAATAGTATTAATTTTTTAAATCATGTTGCACTTTTGCAAGTAACAAGGTAATATTTATTTTTGTGAGGAAATAATCTTAATAGCTTTACAAATACAATTACCATAAAGAACAAACAGAATGTAACCAATATAAAGTAATAAACAATTTAAATAGCGGGGATTTACAATGATTACTTCGATTACTTCAACCAAGATTTCCTTAATTGAATTGGCATCTTGCCTCTCTAACGTTCTAGACTTAATCAGCCCCTTATTTATGAATCATCATAAGCGTGTCGCCTATATTGCTTTTCGGATCGCTGACGAATTAAAGTTGCCCCAGGCAGAGTCCAATTTGATAGTTCTTGCCGCTTTACTACACGATATCGGATTATTATCGCTCCAAGATCGGTTGGACACTTTAAATTTCGAAATGGATTTCAAAAGTAAAAACTTGCTGCTGCATGGGTTGTTAGGCCAGCATTTATTGGAAAACTACATCCATGCTACGAAAGTCCCTCTCCTAGTCGGAGCCCATCATCTTTACTGGCAAGATCGCAAGGATTGCTCTTTAGATGAACGGACTCTACTTGGAAGTCAAATTATCCATCTCGCGGACCGAACGGATATTTTAATTGATAGAAGTCAGGAAATCCTCGGGCAGGTCCCAGGAATACTCGCTCAAATTACAGCCTACTCTGGGACAATGTTTTGCCCTGAGTTAGTGAAAGTCTTGAGCAGACTTGCGGTTAAAGAATATTTTTGGTTAGATCTAGTATCCCCTCATCATACTTGGTTAATTGAGACAAACTTGGCCCACCAGACTATAGAATTGGATTCCTACGACTTGTTGAGTTTGGCAAAGACCTTTTGCTACATTATTGATTTTCGGAGTTCCTTTTTGGCAAATCATTCGGCGGGAGTGGCTGCCAGTTCACAAGCTTTAGCCGATTTAATGAATTTTCCGCCTCAAGAAAGCTTGAAAATAAAGATCGCCGGTTATTTACACGACTTGGGGAAATTGGCCATTCCGCGGGAAATTTTAGAAAAACCCGGGAAACTTAATCATTTTGAATACAACATTATGAAAAGCCATGCTTATTATGGATACCGAACTCTCGAAACCGTTCATGGTTTTGAGAAGATTAATGCTTGGGGAACGCTTCATCATGAACGCTTGAACGGCCAAGGTTATCCCTTTCACATCGGCGCTAACGAGCTGACTCTTGGTTCGCGGATCGTGGCGGTAGCCGATATTTTTACCGCACTATTGGAAGACCGCCCTTATCGCAAAGGTATGTCGGAAGAAAAAGCTTTGCAAATCATTCAAAATTATACTGAAGATGGGGCGCTCGACCCAGACGTCGTCGCTGTGCTTAAAGCCAATATCAATGTCATCCATCGTGCTCAAAGTGAAGCCCAAAAAGAAGCTACCTTGGATTATCAAAAATTCCGCGCCTTCCAAGAATAGCAATAATTACCCAAGGGTCTTTTCCCATTTTTTCATGGCCCTCATCCCAATCTCTGAGATCAACCTTTGGTTTACGATTATTCCAAGGAATCATCAGTAATATTTTTTTTGCTACCCTTAAGCCCGGCAACTTTTGGTATCACCACAGGTTCGGGACTTGCCTTAATCATCACTTCACTCAGCCATTCCTGCCGTAACTCACCGGCTCGGCGAATCACTCTTTCCAGCAAATTATTCGCTTCCGGCAGAGCTGCTCCGTTATTCGCTTCGTCTCTTTCCAGAATAATTCCCAACTCCGCTATCCTTTGCCATACCGGTTGCATCGCCTGCTCCGGATCGCGGTAGAACTGGCTGCCCCGAATTCTCACAAACTTCCATCCCAGGCGTTCTAAAATCGCTTGTCTGGCCATGTCTTCCGGGATTTTTTCTGGGGGATGATGACGATCACCGTCACATTCGATCGCCAGTCTACGTCCTCCCCCTTCAACCACCAGATCAATTCGATACGCGCCCACTTCCCATTGGGGAATTACTTTATAACCGGCGCTGTTTAGGCGTTTTAATACTTCCTTTTCAAATGGAGACTCGGTTTTGCTTTCTGCTTGCTCCATCTCTCGAATCACCGCTTGGGGATCCGCTGCATATTCAATTAAATTTCGCCGCAAATCACCCGGTTTTAGATCAACCTGCGGGTCAAGGGAATAAACTACCCATAATTGATCCCGTGCCCTACTGACGGCAACATTATAACGTTTTTTATACATATCATTATAGCCAAAGCCCAAAATCTTGTATGGTGGATCTGCGCTGGGACCATAAACCATTGATAAGAAAATTATATCCCGTTCATCCCCTTGCAGATGGGCAGGATTACCACAAATAATCCTTCGGTTCACAAAGACCTCTTCCGATAAATAATTCCTTAACAGCACTTCAATTTCACGCGGTTGATCATCCCCTAAAAGTGAAATCACACCAAAAGTCTTTCCTTCATATTCCGGTTGCTCGATGGCGGCAATCAGTAAAGAAGCAATGGTTATGGCTTCTTTTTGATTCACTTTTCCATCAGAATAGGCATTTTTAACGCGATACGGGACCACTGCCGGTTTAATTCGAAGCTTACTTACATCCCGTAAAGGCTTGATTTGCCAATTGTAAGATAGCTTATTACTAAATTGAATAATCTGGGGAACACACCGAAAATGTTCCCGCAGGCTGATCACGCCACCGAAGGAGCGCAGCGCAATATCATAGATAGATGATTGCCCATCATAAAGCTGATTAAAAGGGATCCCCTGTAAGTTAAGATTGATCATTTGTTGAATATAATCTGAGCTTAAACCTACTGCGTCGGGGCTTACCTGTTCATTATCACCAACCACTAATACTTTCTTTGCGAGGTAAAAAGCGATCAAGCCCATCAAGTCGCATTGGCTGGCCTCATCAATAATAACAACATCAAACTTATTCGTAGTTTTAGGGTCAAAATATTCCGCAACTTGACCAAGAGGCATAATCCATACGGGTACAGCATTCTTACATTGAAGCATGGTTTTTCGCGCTTCATTTTTAAGCAGTGCTGCCCGTTTCCCTTTCCCTTTTCCGATTTTATTGATTATTTGGAGATAGGCTATTAATGCCGAACGTTCTGCAGGGCTAGTTTTTATAATTTGGCTATGCCAGGCCTTTACTTCAATTAAACGATTGGTTGTCTGACGAAGCAAAGCACTTTTTTTCTCAATTTCCTGCTGGAGTTTGCTTAATGATTCTCCGCCGCTTCGTTCTAATTCATCATGAAGCAGCCGCCATAACCAAGCATCTTTTAGTCTGCCCTGAGGGGTACCTTCCCCATGAATTCCGTGGCGTTGCCGGATTTCTTGAGCCCAGACCGGGGCGACTCGGTGTATTCTTTCAAGCCAGGCCAGTCTTTTCTCAAGATCGGCTTTTTTCTTATGAAGGCACGCAAGTCTTTCGTATGTTTCTCCATATTGAGCAGAATCTTTCTTTTCAATGGCTTCAAGAAATGCCAAAACTAATGCTGAATCGCTTCGCCCCAAACTATATAGATAGTCCGTTTTTTCCTTTAGGGTTTGCTCAATCCGGCAATACTGTATTTGCTTAATTCGCTCCTCAATTACCTTTGCTAAAGGTCCAATGATCGTATTTTTAAGTCTGATTAATTCTCCGAATTCATGGTAACAGGGAGATTGTTCGTTCAAAAAATCATCCCAGCGAAAACCGTATTTCCGTAGTCGCGCCTCCAGAGGCTGCCAGTTTTCTTGTTGCCATTTTAAATATTTTTCTACCTTACTTCCATATTGGAAAGTTACTGCAAAAAACTCTTTCCCAAGCTGCTTTGAATCGGGAATATCGTAAGGAGCCAGTTGGATATCCCAGCGTTCTTTTAATTCATCTTCGGCCCGTTTTAATTCAATAAAAGTTTTCAGAGCCAAAAAATCGTCTTGCTTTACAGGTTTAGTCCCTCTGACCTGACTGTTCTCGATGAAACGCTTCCAAGATGGGTGTGTCATTAAACTTAGCGCATTAATTTTTTTCCCGTTTGCCAAAAACCCGATTATTGCTTCGACGATTTTTTGCTGCTCTTCGAGATTTACATCAACTCTTACCTTTGGCTGGAAACGAATTATTATCTCCTGGATCTTTAATCGCTCTTCCCGAACGTTAACAATGAAATGAATAAGATTATCCCACGGTTCCCGCGCGGCCCCACCTTTCCACCCGGCCATTATGACAGCACATTCCCAAGAGTTTTCGCTATTAATCGGTTCAACAGCTTTTAGTAAGTCTTCATAGAGCGTTTCAAGATCTTGCGGGGTTTCATCGGAAGGCAACCTTTCCCATAGTTTTTCCCGGCGCCGGAAATCTTGGGTTAATAAACGGTCTAATTCTGCAACCATTTCCCTAAAGCGAGCCGGACTCGGCAAGTTATTCAATTCCGGCAAAGAACCCGACAGTTCACTTTCATCCGCTTTGGTCAAGGAAGTGTTCGTCTGATACAACTCCTGCAGTTCCTCTTCAGTAAGAGGTACCGGCTCATTTGCTACCGGTGACGGTATCCAATCATTACAGCCAATCCCCTCTGCCACAATCCGCGCTGCCGCGGAAGGGGAATACCCTTTCCCGTCCACTATAACATCCCTGTATTCTACCTGCATTGAATCGATGAGTTTCTGTCTTAATGCGGCCAGTTCTGCAATGAGCGCGTTTCTTTCTTTCTCCAACCGAACTGCCTCATTTGCCAAAAGTCCAACATCAGTATTATTTAGGCGGTTAACAATCTCCTTAATCGACTGCTCTAGTTGTTGTTTACTTTCTGGGCTATGATCTAAAACACTAACGCACAGCGGCCTAATCTCTTCGGCTACCTGGCCTCTCAATATCCGTAAGGCCTTTACAGTATGACTTGTCACTAAAATACTTCTTCCCTGAGCTAATAGATGGCCAATGAGGTTAGCGATGGTATGTGTCTTACCGGTTCCCGGAGGGCCTTGCACTAAAACTCCATCATTCTTTTGAAGAACCCTCGCTATTCTAATCTGCTCTGGATTAGCGTTTTTACCAAACAAAATATCCGCCGGTTCTTTCCAATTATCCTCAGGAGTAAAAAGGTAATTTTCTTCAGTCTGGTCCTCTTTTCCATTAATACCGGCGATTTTCAGAAGCGGACTCGGTAATTGTTTATGGTTATTAATATCCTCGATAATAGAGTCTAAAGCTGTGCTAAAACCTAAGGTTCGATTACGCATAAAAATAACCGGGTTTCTGCTAATCTGGGGAAAATCCTCCTCGCGGCAAGCTTCCCCCTCCTCCACAAATGATCCCCTTGCTGATAATTGTGCTACTAAACGGCGCAGGAAACCGGAGGTATCTTCCCCTCCCAGCGGATGGAATTCACCTTTTGTCAATTCTTCACGGCATCGGGCTATTATCCCTCCGTCTACATCAGGCATTAAACTAAAAAGAGCCGTATACAACTCTACTTCATGTTCGGTTTCAGAGAAGGTAAACTCAGGAATGCTGGGATTAAATTCTAAAAACAACCTTTGCAGCAGAATCGGATGATTAATCGTAATCTTATCCGAATATCTCCAATTAAGAATCCCATCCCCTAAAATTAACTCCTTTTTTTCAGCCTCTTTTTGAATCGAGCCATAAAGAGCATAAATTTGCTCAAAAAGCTTCATGCAGTCCCTTGCCGGCTTCTCATTAGCGGCCCAAGTTTGCCAGATCTTTTTCCATCTTTCAAATTCCTCAACCAACTCTTGATGGTTGGCAAAATAATCAATTACGGTATCCCCGTTCGCAGTGACCTTGTTTTGTAAATCTTTAACTTTGCATTCTTTATTGGGATCATCCCAACCATTAATTAGCCATTCATAAATAGCAACCGGTGGCTCTGGTGGATTGGTTAGTTTGGGCCTTCTGACCTTTAAAACGTAGTCGTTCGCACTAATACTCTTATCCGGACTCGGCTCGTCAATCTGCTGCAATTCATTTGCTGCAAACTTTACGCGGTTAAATTTAATAGCCGGATGATCCGGAAGATTCTTTAACCAAAATTGCCATTCTTGTTCGTTTATTTGCTGAACTATTGGATTTCTATACTGATTTAAAGCTTTTAAGTAATTAAATATTTTCAAAAGTCGCTCCTCACCCGTTTGCAGGAGAAGTTCTTCACTAGATAAAGCCATGGGTAAGCCTCCACAGTTTTTTCCCTATAATTTCCATAAAATCCCTTATAAACCCTTCCGTCTTCGGCTTATTATAAATATTGTGAATGTTATTTTTCCGATTGTTATGCCACATTAAAGGGAAAAGTAAAGAAAAATGAGGTCTTTTAACTTCAGAGAAGTGTTAGGTAGTTTTTGATCCTTTCTTGCCAGGTGTTACCCAATGCAGTACCAAGGCCATTCTTGCGGCGAAAAACTCCTTTTATGCAAGTCTGGCAGGAATTGGCGGAATTGCGGCGAAGCACAAAGAGGTCAGCAAGTAGCTGCGTCAGCCCATTGACAAGACAGTGGAGAAAGTTGTCGGGTTTGGAGCGGATCAGGCCCAAGCTTTGCTGAGCGGTTGATTCGCTGGAAGCGGCAACGAGTAAAGCGGTTTACCCAAGGTTGATTACGACGGAATATTGCGACAAAACTCCGTCCCGGAAGGGAAAATGATTGCTAAATACATGTATAAAATCAAAAATGGAAATCAGAATGCTATATTGTTATTACATGAGATTTATGGTATCAATCAACATATTAAGGATACTGCAAATGACTTAGCACGGAATGGTTATGACTTATATTGCCCAAATTTTTTAGGGGTTACAAATTATTTTAAGTATTCTGAAGAAGAAAAAGCTTATAATTATTTTATGAAAGAAATTACAATTGAATCAGGTTTTGAACAGGCAAAAGAAATTTTAATTGAACTTAATAACCATTATAAGCAAATATTTGTTATTGGTTACAGTGTGGGAGCTACTATAGCTTGGTTATGTAGTGCTACTAAATATTGTACCGGAGTTATTGGGTTTTATGGGAGTAGAATCAGAGACTATTGTTTTATCGAACCAAACTGCCCGACTTTATTACTTTTTGCTAAAAATGAAGAATCTTTTAATGTTGAGAAACTACAGAATGAATTAGAAAAAAAGCCAGACATAAAGATCGAGATATTTGAGGGAGAACATGGTTTTGCAGATCGATACTGTCGCAATTATAATGAAGATTTATTAAATAGATCCCAAAAAATGGTGAAACAATTTTTAAAACAGTTTTTCTGAGAGACTATATTAAGCACTTTAAAACATCAATTGTTAAGTTTCATGATGAAGTTTATAATGATTCGACTGCCGTTTTCGGGATTCTTTTCTACAATAATTTCAATCTGCTCGTATCTTCCTTTTCCTGAATAAACAAGGATGCCGTTAGCAGCATGAGCGGTTAACTTTGGAATATAATTTAATTCATGGCATACTGCCTGATAGGCTTTAATGGCTTCCGAAGGGTTTAGGTGAGTATCATATGTTAATATGAGCATCCCCGGTTTTGTGCCATCTTGAAAAGATGATTGATATGAAACAGCTTTTGGCTCAGAACCGATAATAGGGAAATTGCGAAACTCCTTATCGGTAAAGAGCCAATAGTTAAGATCGCCATAACGAAATATGGTATTACTAAAGGCTAAATTGGCATAGAGACATAATCCTGTTATAGCAACAAATAATAACACTATGCTTGATAATATTACCTTTTTATGTTTCATTCTTTTTTACTCTGCTAATATTTTTCCAGGGAATATGCAGATAGAAGTTTAAAACTAAAAATCCCCCACTTCATCAAGCAGAGGATCCTCACTTCACATCCCGAAACGCCAGCTCCAATTGCATTTCCAACCAATGCCGCGTCTTCGCATCACCATTATTCCAAGTATTGATAATGTATCGTAAATACTTTGCCACTTCCTCCGGTATTCCCGAATCCAACATCTGATTCAACCCTGCCAGCGCCTTAACATCGCCAAACTCCGCAGATTTTAACAAATTAACAATCCCCGCGGCCAGCTTCTCTTTTCCTAAAAACTCAATTCCATTCTTTAAGTAACTCTCCGGAGAAATTAACATCTCCCCTTCTCCGTTTCTAAGCCATTCCGGATTAATGGGAAAACGGGCAATTATCGAATTAATGGTAGTTTCAGTAGGTTCAAAAGAGCCAGCTTCCATTTTAGAAATATTAGCTTGACTCAAACCAATAATTTTACCGAATTCTTCCTGCGACATTTTAAAATACTTACGTATTTGTCGAATTCGTTCTCCCAAATTATTCAATATTCATGAACTCCTCTTGACAAACATTCACAGGGAATATATAATTGGTAATATCTACTAACTAAGCCAACCAATAACACCCAAACAAGCTCCTGTTTTCCGTGTTATCTGATTGGATGCAGACGAAAACGCGTCAAAACAAAAACCACTGACCACGGCCTGCCAACCTGCATCAGTCGTTTCTGTCGGGAGCGGCGTTTTCGTCCCCTAAATTTTAAATAATATTATATCATACTCCATTACCAATGGTAAAGATTACAACTTTTTATAAGATATTCAATTTTGGTCTTCCCTGGTGATGGCGGGCGACGTTGTAGGCGACGCTGACCCAGGGCCAGTAAAGCGCCTGGCCGAGACAGGGGCGGGTTAGGTAGGGACAGCTGCAGCGGTCTTTGCCAGCGCTGGCGGTTAGGTCGAGGTTTGGTTGGTTTTGCATGGTATGATAAGAATTTTGTGCTTTTAGCCAATACAACCGCTTCTCGCTTTGATTTTTTGGCCATTCCGATTTCACCTTTCCTTTTGATTATACTTGATTTCAGATCCGACGGCTAAAAGCACAAATTATTTTATACACTCCTGTTTAACAACTTAAATATCATGTTGTTCAAACTAAGATTTATCGCACTTAATCATTTTCATGAGAGCGATAGGCTCGGTTAAGACTTGGAGACCTTTGAAATGGGCTTTCCCTGCCTGATAAAGGAGTTTTAATAAGTTCTGCACCGTCACGAATACCCCTCAATCTTCTCATCTTCCAAAGAAAAAACCGGAAAATTTTCCGGTTTGAACTTATTTGATCCGCTTCAATTCTCGAATATCGTCATCATGTTGGGCCGCCTTACGGACTAAAAAAGAAATGTCTCCAGCCAGATTATCCAAAGTATCCCTGATTTCGGCTTGTTCCCCTTGGATATTGGCTACTGTAATATTCAAGCGGTCTATCTCCGCTTTTTGAATCTCCTGTCCATGTCGGAGGGCTTGGAGAATTTCGCTATGCTCTTTTAAAATCGCGCCTTGTTCTTTTAAAATTGTGCTATGTTTGTTTAAAATTGCACCTTGTTCTGTTACCTTTTGTAATAACAGTTCCAGCATTTCTTTTTCAGTCACAGAAATTCCACCCCTTTATCGATGTCACCACGTCTTTAATTTTACCATTTCCCCCTATATTCTTCAATCAATAAAAAATGGCCATTCCGCGGTCCCGGTTAATCGAATCCTTGAGATAAATGTTAGTGTATAATTAAGTTCGCAATTTCATAAAAGGAAAAGTCATCGGGACTCCGAAATGGAAAGTTGCTGAAACAAAATGGAGCGTAATGGTCCTTTTTATAACTCCAATAATTTATTAAAGGTCTGATTAACCGCCCTATATCTATCCCATTGAATACCTTCAACAATCTCCACAAGACTATCGGCAGCGCGATCCGGATCAATTATGGCAATAAGTGTTGATAGTTTGGCTTTTAATATATCACGTCTCTTCTCTAAATATTTCCTCGATTTTATTCCATCTATAAATTGGAAACATTGCGGAATAATCTCCTCATCATCTTCCTCGGCTAAGGAATTTATCATAACTGTTTCTAATGCGCCTTTCTCCTCAAACGGCACAATAATCAACAGCATACGCACCTTATAGTCTTGTCCAAATTTATCAGTATAAGTTACATCCAACCATTCATTGCAACTTAATCCGCAGTTTCCAATATAACCGGGAAACTCTGACACAATGCTTGCTTTGTCTTCTTCATCCCGATCTACTATAAATACAATGTTATTAAAACTGGTATCTTTGTTAAAACTATTGAATTCCAATATCTTTTCAAAGGGAGATTTATATCTTGTTCATCCTCCGACTCCCCATAAATACATCCAATGGTCGCCACGTTTATACTTGTTAATAATTTATCTTCGATCCTCTTCCAGAAAATTCGCGCCTGCTTTACCCACCTTGGAGTAATGCCAACCATTTATTGATGCCAGATATTACCCGATAAGCGCCGTATCAACTCTTCCTTCGCACAATATGATGCTATCCATTATCGCAACTCCATATCAAATTCATTCCTTGATTTTAAGGCTTCCTTCCCTGTAAGTATCCTTGCGAAAGTTTTATTGGTCTGCTTTTTCAGGGTGATGATCCGCAAGGGGTCATTTTCATAAGTCAGTATATTATTGTTTTCGGGACTATTTAATATGGCATCAATTGCTTCTTGGCTATGAGTAGGAGCAAAAACTTGAACATGCGCTGGTTGATGATCATACTTGTCTTTGATAATTAAATGAATTATAATTAAATTCTGCGGTTGTCCAGCAAACCCGCAATAACAAAACTGGAGGTTGGTTGGAATGTCAAAAAACAATGTTCCCCGGTTTTCCCCTTTGTTTTTGGTATTAGCTTCGTTCTTCGTCACCTTTCTTTTGATCTCCAACATCATCGCCGGAAAACTGGCGCTCTTCTGGGGAATAACCCTGCCCGCAGCGGTGATTCTCTTTCCCCTCACTTATATCCTTGGTGATACCTTGACGGAAGTTTACGGATTTCAAAAGACCCGCCTGGTGATTTGGATCGGCTTGGGAGCGAATTTAATAATGGTGTTCGCTTTTATGATTACCCTTGCCTTGCCGTATCCGGATTTCTGGAACGGCCAACCGGCCTTTACAACGGTTCTGGGTTTAACCCCCCGGCTGGTCGGAGCCTCCTTAGCCGCTTATCTGATGGGGAGTTTTCCAATGCGGCGATCTTATCCCGGTTGAAGATTAAAACCAAAGGCCGCTGGCTTTGGATGCGGACTATCGGTTCAACCATAGTCGGCGAGGGGGTCGATACCATCGTCTTTATCGGCGTCGCTTTTGGCGGAAGCATGCCCGGGGCGGCGTTGGGAGGGATGATTCTCGCCCAGTACTTGTGGAAAGTTGCTTATGAAGTTGGAGTTACGCCATTAACTTATTTATTGGTGAAATGGATTAAACGCCGGGAGCAAATTGATGTTTTTGATACGAGTGTCAAGTATAATCCTTTTGATTTGAGGGTGGAAGATGGCAGAATTTAAATTTAACGCTTTAGGTAAAACAGTAAGAAAACCCAGCCGGGTTTTGGATGTCTTTCCTAAACCCGAGGGTGTGACCACGGTAGTGATGGAGAGTGATGAGGTGACCAGTCTTTGTCCGGTTACCGGTCAGCCTGATTGGGAAACAGTGAGGATTGAATACGCTCCGGATCGCTCCTGCATTGAGAGTAAAAGCTTAAAGCTTTATTTATGGAGTTTTCGGGAGGAAGGGATGTTCTGTGAGGCGCTGGCCGGCCGGATTGCCCAAGATGTTTTTAATGCCTGTAAACCTTTCTGGGTGGAAGTGATGGTTACCCAGAAACCCCGGGGCGGAGTAAAGCTGGTGGCAAAGGCTAGGTTGGGAGCGGAGAGGCAAGTGTGAAAAAAGTCCGGACCGGAAAAGATACTCATATTTAAAATGTATCATCAATCTCAATCGATTTATTTCTGTGGTGCTAATGGTTCATAAAGAAGGATATTAACATCCGCTAACGTTTCCAAAGTAGAAACGATTAACGGTTTGACCTCGCGCCAATCCAAGCCGCCGTTACCACACCCCAGCGGTGGTACGGCAATGGAAGTAATCTTATGCTTTCGGATAACTTCGATAAGATCCTGAAGGCCGTCTTGAATGTATTTTAATTTGGAAGGTTTTCGCCAATCTTCCTTAGTCGGAAAATTAATAATATATCTGGGGCCAAACATGGTATTATTTTCCCAGACAAACATCTTCCCGACTGCCACTTTCCCTTCTTGGCAGGCTTTCGCATAAGCTTTAAACATATCCGGGTAAGCCTTTTTAAATTGCAAGGCGATGCCTTTGTCCATGATTCCCTTGGTATTGACGGTATTGATCACCGCTTGAGTCGCGGCGTTCAAAATATTTCCCCGCTCCAATGTAATCATTGTACTTACACTCCTAATAATACCAACCGGTCTCAATGCTAACCGCCGGCTGGTGTTCATCATCCCTGATGATTTGTTCAACCCGTTTTTTCATGGCGTAGTTTATTACGCCAATCCGTTCGATCCATGTCCACGGCACGGACTTTTCCACCAGGAACTCCGCTTGTTTACGACGTTTGCGGTCATTACCCTCAAATGTATTTTTCCAACTCCAATTATGGATTAATTCCCAATCAACAGCGGATATCCTTTCCAACGAATCATAAAAATCCGTCACGATTTCCACTGCATGTCCGTCGGTGAAACACCATTTTCGGTCACCCGATATTACGGCGCCGATAGTAGTTACCAGATAGATAATTGAAGATTGCCCGCCGGTATACCCTTCCACGCTGTCGGTATGGATCGCGTAAAGCATCGGTGAACGGTTGGTAAAATAAAACGGCACGAAGTCACAGAGTTTTTCCCGGGAAAAACGGGAACAGAGGTCCCCATACGGCGTTCTTTGAGGGACGTATAAGCGATATTGACTTGCTGAAACCCTTGTAGCATCCGCTCCCGATCGCACCACAACGCACCGGATGCCAGAATACCGGTAAGATTATCGATATGAGTAATATGATAAAGCGGTATATCGCGCGGATTGTCGCTCATTCCTCATCCTCCGCCTCTTTAATTGTTTTTTCGGCGTCCTCCATCTCGTCCCAGTCTGCGATTACCAGTTCTTCATCGGCTACATCCGGAATTTCAATATCCTGTACCTTCACCTTGCCGGAAACCATATCGGCAATTAGGTACGCGCAGTATTCTTGCATGAGAGAGATTTCACGTTCGACACGTGCAATTGCCTTAAGGAAATGTCCTAATATAATAATATGAATTATATCAGTATTATTTTTTAAAGATTCTATAAAAATATAACATATCCTGTTAAG
>DATCLA010000113.1:0-9985 GCA_036564195.1 Bacillota bacterium | reverse complement strand
GCTAAATATTGCATTTTGGCAATAATATAAGGAAGTTATTTAATAACCAATATCATTGCTTAATAAATATAATGGTAATTGCATAATTCATCATGCTGCTGGAATCAGGCTGCCGCGGCTAAAATTGAATGATTAATGATTTGTTGATTTTACCATGCATTTACCATAAAGGTTGTAAGGAGGCGCCAACCATGAAAATTGGAAAGATCAGCGGCTTCAACAATTGGGGTAAGCACCGGTTCATCGTTTTCCTATGCCTGGCAGCTATTGTTGCTGGTTTGAGCTGGTATGGATGGGCATTGGATCAAGTCACACTGAAAGTGGATGGTCAAAATTATTGTTGGAAAACATTAAGTCCAACGGTAAGCCGAGTGTTACAGGAAAAAAAGATTGTACTTCGCCCGGGGGATCTGATTCGGCCGGCACCCGAAACCAGGGTCTCCGAAGGGCTTGTGGTAGAAGTGAAAAGAGCCTTTACGGTTAAAATTAAAACAGCGGATCGAGAGAGGGAATTCCGGACTACCGCCCGGACGGTGGAAAGGGTATTAAGAGAGGCGGAGGTAGACTTTGATGCTGATGATCGGATTAGCCCCGGTCTGGAGGAGCTAGTGCAACCGGGCCAGGAAATCCGCGTTATCAAGGTTACCTCGGAAATTGTTAAACTACAATCCACCATTAAACCGGGGACCGAATACCAACGTGATCCCAAGTTAGAACGGGGAGTCCGGAAGGTTGTCCGCCGGGGTAAAGCAGGATTATTGGAGACACAGGTCAAAAGAGTCTATGAAGATGGGAAGTTAATCCGGCAGATTAAAGTTTCGGAACAGATTATTAAACCGGTAACCAACACACTGATTGCCTTAGGCATCAAAGTGGTACCGCGAACTTTAGTAACTTCACGGGGCAGTTACCGTTACATAGAAGCCCGAACGATGCAGGCAACGGCCTATTCTCCCGGCCCGGAAAGTTGTGGTAAATATGCCGTAGCCGGGCGTACATATACCGGCAAGAAAGCCGGGTTTGGGATCGTCGCAGTCGATCCAAAAGTAATCCCGTTGGGAACGATGTTATATATTGAAGGATATGGAAAAGCGGAGGCCGCCGATATCGGCGGAGCCATTAAAGGGAATCGAATTGATCTTTGCTTTGAAACCTTTCGGGAAGCAATCCTGTTTGGCAGAAAAAAGGTTAAAGTATATATTTTAGAACGGTAATCTCAGGTAACCGCGAAGATTTCCATTAAAAAAGGCCATTTGGCCTTTTTTAATGCGGGTTTAGAAGGAAATATCTAAGGCAGCAGTAATCCGGTTCATTTTTTTGGCCCAAGCCCGTTCGTTTTGAGGGGCAGAGTCTTTTTCCCCAGCATAATGCAGGCCAACGGCTGAATGGTCGGTTATGTCCAGCCAGATGGATCCGGAGTCCCCTGGGGCGCTGATTTCCGGATCCGGCGGCAGCGGGCCATTTTTCAGCGGAACAATGGTGAATTCTTCCTCACTAACCCCTTCGACTACGCCATAGGTTTTGCCGGTGGTCCGGCCTGACTTGACTACCGTCATTCCTAGCAATGGCTCTTTAATACTTGTGACAGCCGTGGGAATATCCAAAATCCGTGGGGCAATCATTCGGGAATTATTTAAGCTGAATATGGCACAGTCTAACTTTTCATCCCAGCGGGTTACAAAGCCGATAATGTCATTGATATTGTTAGAGGCCGGTTGAGTCACAGGATCTCCTTTTTTGCCGTTCTTATTAATTAAAACGTGATGGTTGGAAATACCGACCCAGGTTTGATTTTGGCGATCCAGGACCACCGCGCCTAAAGTACCCAGAAGGTTATGGCGGAGATTACGGATGGCAATACCACCGATTAAAGGGTTAAAACGGGTGTCCCGGATATTGATAGTGGCTGCATCCAGGCGGCGATTGCTTTGGATGACATCGGTAGGGAGTTGGCCAAGTTGTTTGGGTACAAGCTGAGCGGGGTCCAACAAGTGCGCAGCTTTTTTTTGATGAACATGGATTCTGATTGCCAACTGAGAGGTAAGGATATTAGTAATATATTTAAATCCAATATCGAGATAATGGACACCCCGAAAGTTTAAAAACCGGGCTTTATGGGCGGCTAACAATTCCAGTAAGGCCAATTGTTGAGTGTTGGAAATTAGCTCCACGAAGAACGCTCCTTAATATGTTTTAACCCGAAATAACTACCCGCGCAGCGGATAATTTAGATCGTGTTATAGCATACTAAGAAGCTGGTTAAGGTGTTACTTTGATTAAGGGAAAATAGATTCGCCCTAACGTAGGGGGTTTTTAGAATTTAGTAATGATACAAGGTCCCAGAACGTCCGGGCCGGTATGGGAGGCTATCACCGGAGAGATCTGGCATAAGGGAACCGGTACCGCTAGGATTTCCTCCATTAACCGGGCATAAGCGACCGCTTCCTGATAGTTATCGCCATAATGCAGGCTGGCTGCTTCAATGCCCAGTGGGACGCGGGCGCGAACTAATTCTAAAACTCGGGTTTTAGCTGCTTTTAAGGTGCGGATTTTTTCGAACACAGTCATTTTACCGGTGGCATCAAACCAAATAATTGGTTTGATTTGGATTAACGATCCGACCAGGGCTTGGGCACCGTTGAGCCGGCCGCCTTCATAAAGATAGCGAAGGGATTCAACAATAAAATAGATCCGGGTCCGTTCCCGATGTGCTTCTAAAGCGGCTACAATCTCCGACCGGTTTTTTCCGGCCGCAGCGAGTTGTGCAGCTTTAATTGCTAGGGATCCTAAACCATTTCCGGAACTGTAGGAGTCGACTATCGAAATCCGGTCGGTACCTAACATCTCTTTAGCCACAGTGGCGGAATTAATCGTCCCGGATATTTGGCTGGAGAGTACCAGGCAGATGATTTCATCACCTGCTTCAATGATGGGGCGGAAGGTTTCCAAAAAGGTATTGGGATCGGGTTGGGCAGTGGAATATCTGATTCCTTTACGTTGATTCTCATAAAATTCCCTGTAGGAGATTTCAAACAGTTCCTTTTTGACAATATCACCATTGCGGATATATAACGGAACAGGGGTAATATTATATTTAGCATAATCGTCAGGGATAAATGAGGCGGTAGTGTCAGTAACAATTCTAATCATGGGCTGGACCTCCTTAATAGTAATACATTACTTCGTTTTATAATCGTTTTTTCCTTTTGTAGGAACGGTTATTCTAAACATTTACAAAACTTAACCGTGTTTATAAAGGATTTTTAACGGCTTAAAGCGAATGCAAAATAATTTAAAACTTTACTAAGGTGAAACAATGATTGACTTAAATCCAATTTTACCTCAAGTTGAATCTTGGGTAAAAGAAGTCGGCGCACTGCAATTGGATAAATTGAAACAGAAAGAGCACCGAATCGAGAGTAAATCAACTGTAATTGATTTAGTGACGGAGGTTGATAAGAGCTCCGAAGCAATATTGCTGGGAAAGGTGAGGACGGCTTTTCCCGAACATTCGATTTTAGCTGAAGAAAGCGGAGCTCTGGCTAATACTTCGGATTATTGTTGGGTGATTGACCCGTTGGATGGTACGATTAATTTCATCCATGGTTTTCCGGTTTTTGCAATTTCAATCGCCTTGCAATACCGGGGCGAATCAGTCCTGGGAGTAGTCTATCTTCCCGCTTTGGGGGAGTCTTTTACGGCAGTCAAAGGCAGTGGCGCTTTTTTAAACGGACGACGGCTGCGGGTATCCGATCAGACCAGTTTGGAACAGTCTTTGTTAGCTACGGGTTTTCCTTATGACCGGGCTACGGACCCCGATAACAATCTCAACTATTTCAACAGGTTAATCACCCGGGTTCAGGGGATCCGGCGAACCGGCAGCGCGGCTTATGATCTCTGTAACGTAGCAGCCGGACGGTTTGACGGCTATTGGGAACTAAAGCTGAAACCCTGGGATATTGCAGCCGGGACTTTGATGGTTGTTGAAGCCGGCGGGGTAGTATCCGACGTGGCTGGATTCAAAAGTAACAAAGGCAGAGCAATAATCGCAGCTAATCCGGTTCTTAGTGAAGTAATTACGGCTAACCTGAAAGCCGCTGCCGGCCCCAACTGCCAGGATGGCCTGTAAATAGCTTTGTAGGGAGGTAACTGGTATTTGAATGAATATCTGGTCCGCTTGAAACGTTTTATTTACCGGGAGTTTGACCCGGTTACCAAGAGTTTAATCTTACTAACGGGCTTAGTATTCCTCTTGGCGTTACTTCTGTCGGGGCTGCTGTTTTTTAATTTGAATGGGTTATTAATCTTAAACCCGGCTACTGTGTTTCGGTTGCCCTGGACCGTCCTGACTTACCCTTTAGCTAATCCGGATATCTTTTCGTTAATTTTTGCACTATTATGGTTATGGTTTATCGGTGGAAGCCTGGAACGAAGCTGGGGAAGTCGGACTTATGGCTGGTTTTTGACCCTGGTAACGTTGGTAACCGGTTTGGCAATGGCTTTAACCGGAAAGCTGTTGGGATTGGTTCTACCGGTTTGGGGCCTGTGGCTGCCTTTAGTCGGGTTAACCTGGGCGTGGGCTGCTATCAATCCGTATCAGGAATTGCTGTTTTGGGGGCTTATTCCGTTGAAAGCCCGTTGGTTAGCCTGGTTGCAGGCGGTATTGACTTTCCTGACATATTTACAATTATCCCATCAACTGCTTTTTGGACTGGCGGCAGTATCCGGGATTGCAGTAGCCTATCTTTTTCAGGGTCCTAATCCGTTGGGTCGGAACCCTTTTAATAAAACCAGTCGTGCTGCCACAGCCAAACGCGCTCGTCGAAGCCGGTTCCGGGTGATTAAATAGTTAATTTCTTCCAACAGTCAGCTAAAATGAAGAACCGGGTTGGAAACAATTTTCGGAGGTGGTATTAGTTATAATGGTAGAACTAAAAGGAAGAGATGGAGTTTATTTGATTCAGGGCCGGGTTATAATCGAGGCTACCGGCGACTTAACGACGGAGGAAGTACAGCGCCGGTTGGAACGGGAAGGGGTTAAGGTCGCTGAATTAGACCTGGACCGCGGTAAGGCCCGTAACCAAACCATTACGGCCCGGATTTTAGCACAGCATAATACTTCCGGTGACCCTCACCACTTAAAGATCAAATTTGATGCCTTAGTTTCCCATGATATTACGTATGTCGGTATTATCCAGACTGCTCGGGCCAGTGGTTTAAAGGAATTTCCCGTCCCGTATGTCTTAACTAACTGTCATAATAGTCTCTGTGCGGTTGGAGGGACAATTAATGAAGATGATCATGTTTTTGGGCTTTCCGCGGCTAAAAAATACGGGGGAATATTTGTACCGGCGCACCAGGCAGTGATTCACCAGTATATGCGGGAGATGATGGCCGGATGCGGCAAGATGATACTGGGTTCCGACAGTCATACCCGCTATGGTGCTTTAGGAACAATGGGGATTGGTGAAGGCGGCCCGGAATTGGTCAAGCAATTATTAAATCGGACTTATGACATTAACGATCCTGGGGTAGTAGCGGTCTATCTGGAAGGGGAACCGGTCCCGGGCGTCGGACCCCAGGACGTGGCTTTAGCAATTATTAAAGCGGTCTTTGCCAATGGTTTTGTAAAAAACAAAGTGATGGAGTTTGTCGGCCCGGGAGTCGAAAATCTTTCAGTGGATTTTCGCAACGGGATCGATGTGATGACTACGGAAACCACTTGCTTAAGCTCGATTTGGCGCACTGATGCTAAAGTGGCGGAGTATTTTCGGCTCCATGGGCGTCCGGAGGCCTATGCTCAATTGGAACCGGGAGCAGTCTGTTACTATGATGGACTGATTAAGGTCAACCTCAGTACAATAGAACCCATGATTGCGCTGCCCTTTCATCCCAGTAATGCCTATACCATCCGCGAGTTTAACACCAATGCTGATGAAATCTTAAAATTTACCGAAGCTGAAGCCCGCCGGCAACTGGATAATCCCCGGTTGGAATTGAAGCTCCGTAATAAGTTGGTGAATGGCAGACTTCGGGTGGATCAGGGTGTAGTAGCGGGTTGTTCCGGCGGTACTTTTGAAAATATTGTCGCGCTGGCGGATATTATCGGGACTAACGTTTTGGGCAATGAAGATTTTTGGTTGAGTGTCTATCCTGCCAGTCAGCCGGTGAATTTGGAACTGGTCAAACAGGGAATAACTGCCCGATTACTGGAGGCTGGAGTCACACTGCGTTCCGCTTTTTGCGGGCCATGCTTTGGCGCCGGTGATGTCCCGGCCAACGGTGCTTTAAGTATCCGGCATATCACCAGAAACTTCCCTAACCGGGAGGGTTCCAAGCCTGCCAGCGGCCAGTTGGCCTCGGTAGCGTTGATGGATGCCCGTTCAATTGCTGCTACAGCAGTAAACGGTGGGTATCTGACTGCGGCTACTGAAATTGTCAGAGCAGTGGCGCCTATCGCTTATACCTTTAGCCAAAAAGTTTACGACCACCGGGTTTATGACGGGGTGGGTAATCCGCAACCACAGTTAGAATTGAAATTTGGCCCCAACATCGTTGACTGGCCAGCGATGGGTGTCTTAACCGAAAACTTGTTATTGCGAACGGTGGCAGTGATTCACGATCCGGTGACCACTACCGATGAACTGATTCCTTCCGGTGAAACTTCGTCGTACCGTTCTAACCCCTTAAAATTAGCTGAATTTACCTTGTCACGTAAAGAACCGGAGTATGTAGGACGCGCCAAACGAATCCAACAATTGGAACAGGTACGCCAACAATTGTTACGAGAAGAACGCGGCGACCGACTCCCTCAAGCACTGGAAGAGCTCTTTGCTCCTTGGACAGAAGAGTTTGGCAGCGGCTTGGTGAATAACACCGGCATCGGCAGTGTAATCTTCGCCAGGAAACCGGGAGATGGTTCGGCTCGCGAACAAGCTGCTTCCTGCCAAAAAGTCCTGGGCGGTTGGGCTAATATTGCCGTAGAATACGCCACGAAACGTTACCGGAGTAACTTAATTAACTGGGGTTTACTGCCATTTACAATTGATCCGGATGAGGCGGAAAAGATTACTTTGCTCAGCACGATCTTTATCCCCGAAATTCGTCGGGCGGTTCTGTCCGGAGCGGAGAAAGTTACGGCCTGGGTGTCCGACGCCTCCGGTGTTACTTCGATCCAGCTTAAATTAACTGATATTTCCGCTGAGGAACGGGCGATTATTTCAGCTGGTGGTTTAATTAATTATTATGCCGGGAAATAGGATATCTTAATTATTAAGATAAACCGCCTTTCGGCGGTTTTTTTATGAGGTGTGTCCGGCAAAGCCGACACTCGTCGCTAAAGTCAGGTACCGGTAACTGCCAAAGGCCGGTTAGTTAATTAACCAATCGTTTTTAAGAGTTAATCACCAACGTCCGACAGTTTTGAGCCGCTTCATAGCCCAAGCGAATGTTTTCACGGATCTTTTGCGGTGAAAAGTCTAATAAACTACCGCAGAGATGGGTTCGGGGCGCGATAATCTGGATCCGAATCCGTTTCCGCAGCGGAAAAAGACCCTGGCGCAGGTTGACAAACCTGGTGAGCTGAAGGTCATTGGCGCTGATTTCATTGGTCATGATGCTAACAATCCGGATTAATGATTTTAACACTCCGCCGTAAGGTACAGTGCTTAAGATCGGTTCCAGGTTGTCATTAACCGGAAAGGTTAAAACTACGGTAATCTCATCGGATTGTTCCTTAAAAGCCGCAGCTAATGGAGTAACATCCCGCAGACAGCCATCATACCAGTGTTTCCCGTTGATCTTTACCGGTGGGAAAAATAACGGTACGCTGGCACTGGCTAAAATATAATCTAAGATTACATTTTCAAACGCGGGGTTACGGCTATCGGCGTAAAATAACTCACCGGTTTCAATGGCAACGGCCGGGATCAGGATAAATTTAGCGGGATTATGACAAAGTTTATAGGGATCGATATATTTATGGATTAATTGCCGGAGCCCGATGGGATTGCAGAGGCCGTGATGGGTAAAGAGGTCGAGGAGTCCTAGGGGAAAACGTTGATAAATCGATTGATTACCACGGATTGTTTCCCAAAGTGTCTTTAATTTAGTAACGGCTGCCCCCAACTGAGCAAAATCGGCAGCCAGACCTAAAACAGCGGCATTCAACGCACCCACACTACTCCCTAAGAAGATCTGAAAGTCCAATTTGGCCTTTTTCACCAGGTATTCCACAGCGCCTACTTCAAATGCGCCTTTGCAGCCACCGCCCGAGAGAATCAGGGCTCTTCGCATCAACTGCTTCCCCCATTACTTTAAACAAGTTTAAAAATTATTATATAGTATATTGCTTAGTAGGTTAAAAGGTTAAACGGTTCCGGCAAAATGTATTTTAGAGCTGGGGAAACACTCCATCGCCTGCTTCACATTTTCATGAAAAATTGTAAACTACTCTAAAGTTGCTTCCGGATTAGTCGATATTGTTTATAGAGTATTAACATTATAAGCCAGGTAAATTGATTGGTAAATGATAAACAGAAAGGAGTACAATACTGATGACGGAGTTACAACAACTAGAGGGAATGGATTTTTCCGAAGATACTCAAAAAGGGAAATATCTCACTTTTATAGTTGATAAAGAAGCCTATGGCATTGAGATCCGCTATGTGACGGAGATCATCGGGATCCAGGCGATTACCGCCGTCCCGGAACTACCTAACTATGTACGGGGAATTATTAATTTAAGAGGTAAAATCATTCCGGTAATGGATGTTCGTTTACGGTTTAAAAAGGAGTTTCGGGAGTATAATGATCGTACTTGTGTAATTGTGGTGGATATCAATGAGATTTCCATAGGGTTAATTGTCGATGGTGTTTCTGAAGTGCTGTCAATTCCGGACGAGGATATCGTTCCTCCGCCTCAAGTCAAAAATGCCCAAAACCGTTACATCAAAGCCATTGCTAAGGTCGGAAATGAGGTTAAACTGATTTTGGACTGTGATAAATTATTAAATGATGAAGAAATGGAGGCGATTACTAAAACTCTATAGGTATCTAAAAATTAGGAGTGAAGGTCGGAAATGAAGTTAAACTGATTTTGGACTGTAATAAATTATTAAATGATGAAGAAATGGAGGCGATTACTAAGAATCTATGGGTATCTAAAATTAAAGGAGTGAACTGAAATGCGGTGGGCTTTAAATTTGAAAATTCGATTTAAGCTGTTATTCGCGTTTGGTTTGACTGCTTTAATCTCGGGAGTTGTCGGTTATATCGGAATCGACAGCCTGAAAACAATCGGTAAAAACGATATTGAGTTATACGAACAAATGACAGTACCGCTCCAATCAATTTCAGAAATGGCTTCCGCATTTCAAATAATGCGAGTAGCTGCCCGGGATTTGGTTTTAGCCAATGAACCTGATGAATTAAAAGAGCGACTAAATGAGTTTAATAACTGTAAAAGTGATCTGAAACGAAGTGCGGTGAAGTTTGGTGAAGTTAACAATGAATCCGGGGCAGTCGCTTCAGCTCTGGATTCATTTAATGAAGCTTTAAAAGCTTATAATGTTTATTTAGAAGATTTAATCGCAATGGCCCAGAAAAACCAGGATGCCGAGGCGCTGAAATTATTAAACGGTGACCTGGCACAGGCGGCAACTAATGTTCAAGATGCCTTGGAATATCTGATACAGTTGAAGATGAATGCCGCCCGGACCAAATCATCTAGTAACCAGATAATGTCCGACCAGGCTACGAGGATGATGACTCTGGTGGTATTGATTAATGTCTTGGTGGCCATCGGTCTGGGGCTGTTGATCAGCAGGACGGTCAGTAAACCGGTGCGTAAATTGGCAGAGCTCGCTAATAAACTGGCTGTGGGTGATGTTAATGTTAGTATTCAAGTAACTTCGAAGGATGAAATTGGCCAATTGGCCCGGTCTTTTGAACGTATGATTGCTAATATCCGTGCGCAGGCTAATCT
>DATCLA010000112.1:0-1742 GCA_036564195.1 Bacillota bacterium | reverse complement strand
CTTTAGGGCAGCTTACGAAATTGCGGTCACGGCAGCATTTAGGCTGGTTCAAGTTTCCCGGCCCTTATTGGAGATAGCGGCCAGGAATAATCCGGGAGGGGCCTCGGTGATCAATATCGCCTCCATGTACGGGATGGTTAGTCCGGATCCCTCTCTCTATGGCGATTCGGGTATGAATAACCCACCGTTTTATGGAGCGGCCAAAGGCGGGCTGATACAGTTAACCCGGTATCTGGCTTGTCATTTAGCCTGCTCCAAGATCCGGGTCAATAGCATTAGTCCGGGACCGTTTCCACCATCAGATATCGCTGAAAAAAAACCTGATTTTTACGAAGAGCTTTGCCGGAGGAACCCAATGGGCCGGATCGGAAACCCGGATGAACTACGGGGTCCGGTTTTGCTGTTGGCGTCGGACGCCGGGTCCTATGTCACCGGAATCAATCTGCCGGTGGACGGCGGTTGGACAGCGTGGTAAAGTTAAAGTTGGAAGTGTAAAGGGTAAAATGTAAGATATATTGTCAAATTCAACCCTATCTTTAGGGTTTTTTGTTTTCAGATATCTGGGGATATTATGAACATTTTGCGGGTGACCCGAAAGAATAAACCTGTTTTGCGGTATGTTCGGGTAATTCTTTAGGGATGAAGGTAGTGAGCAAACTCTGTTGAAATAACAGATCATGAAAATGATTAAAACAACTGAACCTAATTGGGCCCGGATCTTGGATCTTAAGCCAAACAACACCATTCTATTCCGAGTGGACGCTTCGGAGCAAATTGGCTCCGGTCATGTAATGCGTTGTTTGACTTTAGCGGAGGAACTGCGGGGCAGCTGTAATGAGATTATTTTCATCTGCCGGGAATTGCCCGGTAATCTGATTAAGTATATCGAAACCCGCGGGTTTGGGGTTCAACGATTACCGCTGGGGCTGGAAACCGATAACTGGCAGGCAGATGCGGAGCAGACCAGAGCGATTCTGCTTCATAATAAATTAAAACCGGATTGGCTGATAGTGGACAACTACAGTTTGGATAAGCAATGGGAGTCCGCCTTACGACTTTTAGTGGGCAGAATTATGGTCATCGATGATCGGGCCAATCGGGAGCATGATTGTGATTTGTTATTGGATCAAAATTATTATCAGGATCTGTGCTCCCGCTATCAAGAGCTGGTCCCGGAGGGGACCCGGCAATTATTAGGCCCCAAATACGCTTTACTGAGGCGGGAGTTTAAAATAGTCCGGCAACAACTTTCCCATCATGACGGCTTAATTAGGCGGATCTTAGTTTGTTATGGGGGTAGTGATCCTACCAATGAGACGGCTAAAGCTTTAAAGGCTATCAAATTATTAAATCATCACCAGATTGCTGTTGATGTGGTGGTCGGGGCAGCCAATCCCAATCGGGAATTAATCAAAGCGATCTGCTCCGGGATGGTAAATACCAACTTTTACTGTCAGGTAGATAATATGGCGGAGCTGATGAACCGGTCGGATTTAGCGCTGGGGGCCGGAGGCACTTCAAATTGGGAACGGTGTTACTTAGGATTGCCTGCTGTAGTGACTATTGTAGCGGAGAACCAGCGAGAGACGGTGGAGGCTTTGGCTGAAGCCGGAATAGTTTGGAATCTAGGGTGGCATCAAGAGGTTGGTGCTGATCAGCTGGTGGAGTCGGTAAAAACTTTATTGAACAACCCGGCCCGGGTAAGGGAGATGTCCCAAAGAGGGTTGGCGTTGTTCGAAGGT
>DATCLA010000111.1:0-3098 GCA_036564195.1 Bacillota bacterium | reverse complement strand
AAGTTACTCCAATTAGTAAAAATAATCCTCTCCAAAATTAGTGTGTTTTATCAAATTTTAGCCATCATTCTAATAATGATCGCTTTCATGATGATTCAAAGTTTCAATGGCCATCAAGCCTTAACTACGATCCACCAAAACACCGAAAAGATTTATACCAGAACTTCCACGATGGGTAAAAACGATACATCCAATGTTGAAACAGATATTGAAAAAATCCGCAGCTGCTATCTGGCCAAACTGGTTAATGAATCATCGGTAGACGCAGCGTTAGAAGTTGATCTGGAAGTATTATTTAACAAAATCCACACTATAGGAGATATTAACGATTCCACTAAGCAAAAATTAGACAGCCTTTTTAGTGAGCTAAAGACTATTACCACTGCACCGGCCCAGGTTAGCAACTTGGCATCTCTTAACCAAGCCGTTGATGATTTACACAAAACCGTCAGATTCCTGCGTAATATCATCAGCAGTAATAATTACAATTTATTTTTAGACAGTAAAAAACAAGCCACTCAACTGATCAAAACCAATTTAGCCCTAATGATCACCGGAGCAGTGCTTCTAACCTTATTGGGTCTGCTGATCGCCGGTTTTGTCTCACGACCTTTAAGAAAAATGGTTGACCGGGTAAAATCCTTGGAGACCGGCAACTTATCTCATGACAGTACTAGTGTCTTTGGCTCGCGTGAAGTTACCAAAGCGGTTAAAGGTCTCGATAAGGCCATTACGGGGCTACGTGGATTAGTAACTGATATTATTGAAAAAGCAGCCACCTTAGATCGCGCCAGTACCGAGCTGAGCACGGTCTCCGCCGATACCGGCCGGTCAGCTATGGAAGTGGCGAAATCCGCCGATGAACTCGCCACCTCCTCTGCAGAACAGGCCAGACAAGTTTCGGAAGCAGTGGAGTGCATCAGGAAACTATCGGAGATGGTGATTCAAGTCACCCAGGAGGCGCAACAAATCGGCGCTGCATCCGGCCAAGTCGCCCAATCAGCGGAACTCGGACAAAAAGTAACCCAAGATGTTGCAGTAGAGATTAATGGCTTATTTGAGGCTACTAAGAAAGCGGCCGCTGTTATTAATACCTTGAGCAGTACTTCGGAGGAGATCAGTGGCATAACTGCGATCATCGAAGGTATTGCGGAACAGACAGCTTTATTGGCTTTAAACGCCTCAATTGAAGCCGCCAGGGCTGGGGAGCACGGTAAAGGTTTCGCCGTGGTTGCCAAAGAAACCGCCAAACTGGCCGAACAATCAAAACAATCAACCCAGATGATAGCGGAATTAATTATGCAAATGAAAATTCGTAGCGATCAAGCGGTTGAGGCGATGCAGCAAGGTATATCCCAGGCGGAAGCAGGTAAGAATTTAGTAGAAAAAGCCACCGTAACCTTCCTAGAAATTAACAATGCCTTAACCAATACCATTGACCAGATCGACTCCATCGTCAAATCCACCAAGCAAATGGCTGCCAATAATGACAAGGCAATTGAAGCGATCAACGCAATTGCGGCAATTAGTGAGCAAAACATGGCTAGCACCCAGGAGGTTTCAGCTATCTCCGAAGAACAGAACGCTTCGGTAGAACAAGTTACGGCTTTGGCCGACAACCTAAGGCAAATTGCCAGTAGCCTCAAACAAGCCGTCGGGGTTTTTAAAATCGATTAACTGGTAATTAATGCTGCCCGGTTAAGCTTATTGGCCCGTTTACGATGATGACGATGGCATGCTCTAAACCCCCGTCCTCACTCCGGATAGGCTACCCATTAGTGGAATCGGTGGTTAAATGATGACCTCCAACACACAATTTCCACAAATCGATTAAATATTGGTAAACTCAGTTTAAGCAGACTCAATAGTGTGCTATGATGAATATAGACAGATGTGAATATGTTTACAAAATATTCACGCGTTTTTCATTCAACTTATGATTAAAGGCGTAAAATTTTGCTGAAAATTAATCAGTCGCAAAAATCACTGTCCGGAGGCTAAATGATGTTGCGCGATTTTCTGTTCTCCTTATCCTTTGCGAATATTTGCCTGAGTAGTATTTGGTTGCGCTTTTTTTACCGTTCCAAACTTTATATGAGATATTTACCGACCGCCAATAGCTTTTTAGCCTTAATCATCAATGAACTTCTCTTTACCTTTGGCGCCTGGGGTGCTCTCTGGCTGATCCGCAAATTAAACAACCAGTTCCTTTTGAAGGTAGCTAAAGTATTTGTCTGTTTGATGGTCTTAGCTTTCCTGATTAATACTGCCAATAGTTTTCCGAACATCAACGATAAGATCTTCAATCTGTCGCTGTTGGCGATTATCATAGTGTTATTATGGCGGCGGGCGATGATGAAGGCGACGATGATGCTCATCCTGTTTCTGGCTCCCTTTGCAATGCTTATCTTAGGCCAATCCGTCCAAGGCGTTCTCCATCCTAATCAGCCCATAGATTCACCGGTAGTCCCAAAGCAAATTGTTAACCAGGTCCCCAATGCACCACGGGTATTATGGCTGATCTTTGATGAGATGGATTTTCGGATTTCATTCAGCGATCGCCCTCAAAATCTGAAGTTGCCTGAATTTGACCGTTTTAAAGAAGAATCGCTCTTTGCCGAAAATGCTTACTCCCCCGCCGGGGCCACTATTCCGTCCATCCCGGCGCTTCTTAGTGGGAAAATGATCCGCAACGCAAGCCTGGATGACTTTGATACTCTCAATGTGGTCTTTGAGGGATCAAACCAGACGGTAAACTGGGGTAGCCAGCCTAATGTTTTCTCCCAGGCTAAAAAACTCGGGGTCAACACCGCTTTACTCGGCGAATATATACCTTATTCACGTTTGATCGGCCATGATTTGGACTTTTGCCACTGGAGCGCTTACCGTTTTCAATTTGTCAGTCCCAAGGACACGTTATGGGATAATCTAACTACACAGCTCTATAGCTTTTTTCATGTACTCTCACTCTATTACGATCAACATAAAATCGCTACCCGCGAAATCTTTGATCACGCCAAAAAGCTGGTGTCAGATTCCAACTATGGCTTGGTATTTATTCATTTTCCAGTGCCCCATTCACCGTTCATCTATAATCA
>DATCLA010000110.1:0-3076 GCA_036564195.1 Bacillota bacterium | reverse complement strand
AATTAAAACGATTAAAATGGAGGAAATTTTATGTTAGGAAAACCGCTGCGGATCATCTTATTAGGTACTGCTTTGTGGTTGGCGTTAATGATACCAGCCTGGTTAAATAGTGCCATGGCAATCCAAGGGGATCAAAAGACTGTTTTCAAGCCGGCAGCAGGGGTAAAAACCGGCTTGGTTCCTAACGAAATGGGAGAGGTAATGATTATCGAATATCACTTAATCGGTTACCCCGAAGCCCAATGGCGCCGTACTCCGGAGAATTTCCGCAAAGATTTAGAATTGTTGTATGACAACGGGTATTATCCAGTCCCCTTATCCAGCCTGGTAAATGGTAATTTGAAAGTACCGGCGGGTAAAACACCGTTTGTATTGACCTTTGATGATTCCAGCCAAGGACAGTTTAATTATTTGAACCAAAACGGCAAGTTAGTCATTGATCCGGCTTGTGCGGTTGGAATAATGGAACAGCTTAAAAAAGCCCACCCGGATTTTCCCTTGACCGCTACTTTTTACGTATTACCTGCGATTAAGCCCAGACTGCGCCTGTTCGGCCAGGAAGAATACATTCAGCAGAAATTTGATTTCCTGGCCAAACATGGTTATGAAATCGGTAGTCATAGTTATTGGCATCAAAACCTGGGGCAGACGGACGACGCCGGAGTCCAAAAACAGCTGGCTTTAGCAGTTAAAGCAATTCAATCCTACCTTCCTGGTTACCGCGTGCGCAGTTTGGCCTTGCCCTTTGGGGTTCATGCCAAAAACCGGGCCTTGGAAATCAAAGGGGAATTCGAAGGCATTAAGTATCAACATGAATCGGTAATGCTGGTAGGCAGCGGTCCGGTACCGTCACCCTTTTCGGCCAGTTTTAATCCTTACCAACTGGAACGGATTCAGGCGGGTGATACCCCCTGGGGTCCCCGGGCTTTGGTGGAACGCTATCGGAAATACCCGGAATTGCGGTTTGTGAGTGATGGTAACCCGAAAACCATTACAGTCCTGCGCAAGCTTCTCTCCAAACTCCAAAGGGGCCTGGAAAGTAAGTATCAGATTAAAGTAGTGGATTAAATGACTCCAAAACCAAAATCTAAGGTCTATTTACAAATGAAGGACAGGTTTTGAAAGCCTGTCCTTTCAGTTTAAATTAGAATTGTACCTCTAGTGTAGTGCCGCCTGAAGAGGCATTTTAGTAAACTACTTACAATATTTTACTAACAATTTCGTCATCAGATAAAAGAGGATTAGAACCACAAAAACTCCGCCGAGTCCAACTCCGGATGCGATCAAACCCATGGTTAAAGTTTCTTTCATAACAGCTTATCCTCCTATTTCAAAAGTGTGGGGACTATTGCCAATAACATTCCGCCGGCAACGATCGAACCTAACTGGCCGGCAACATTGGCGCTGATTGATTGCATTAAGACAAAGTTAGTCGGGTCTTCCTTTTGGGCGATCCGCTGAATGACCCGGGCAGACATTGGAAAGGCTGAAATACCGGCTGCGCCAACCATCGGATTAACCTTTTTCTTCAGGAAAAGATTGAGCAACTTGGCAAACAGCACCCCGCCGGCTGTGTCAAAGATAAAGGCTACTAAGCCCATTACCATGATCATTACGGTTTGCCAATTGAGAAAATCATCAGCGACCATTGTCGAGCCAATCGTAATTCCTAACAGGATGGTGACCAGATTAGCCAATTCATTCTGGGCAGTTTTGGAAAGACGTTCCAAAACGCCGCATTCCCGGATCAGGTTGCCGAACATTAAGGATCCTACTAACGCCACACTGATTGGGGCAATGATTCCGGCTACTACCGTAACCATGATCGGAAAAAGGATTTTGGTAAGTTGGGGAATATCGACTTGACGGGCCTCCATCCGGATCAGCCGTTCCTTGCGGGTAGTTAATAATTTAATTACTGGCGGCTGGATAATCGGTACCAGCGACATGTAAGAGTAAGCAGCCACTGAAATGGGTGCCAGCAGGTTTTTGGCAAACTTGGAAGCCACATAAATAGAGGTCGGACCATCAGCGGCGCCAATAATTCCGATTGAAGCTGCTTCTTTGAGATCAAACCCCAGCAAAATTGCTACCAGCATCGTGGCAAAGATTCCGAATTGGGCAGCAGCTCCGAAAAAAAGCATAAAAGGATTTTCAAGTAGGGGGCCAAAGTCAATCATGGCGCCGACTGCAATAAAGATCAGGATTGGAAATAGTTCCGTATGAATTCCGGCATTGTATAAGATCGTTAAGAAGCCATCTTTACCCAAGACCGATGATAATGGAATGTTAGCTAAAATGGCGCCGAAACCGATTGGTAACAGCAGCATTGGCTCATAATCTTTAGCAATAGCTAAATAGATTAACAAGCCACCAATCAGTATCATCGCCAGGTTTCCCCATTCAAAGCCCATGATTCCGGGGAGCATTTCATTAAGCAAGGTTATCCCTCCAAAGTTGGTTTTCATTTTCAGGAAGTGCATAATTCTGGCATTCAGCTTGTGAAAACCGCTTCAGTAATTATGCAATGTCCTCAATTCATTACCTTTTAATTTAACACATTAAGCTATCCATGTCAGTAAGTTTTTTAGTACTGCTAGAAAATTTTTTTACTATTATACAGAAATAAACAAAAAGGCCAAATAGTAATTGTATTAAAGCTGACTTTCCAGTCAAGTCTAGAAACAACTTGCAATTTTTGATTTGAATTTGTAATATTAATAGTATGTAATTTTTAACCAGATGTCGATGATAACTGTAACAACTTGATTGTTAAATGCTGAAAGGAGGTTACCATGGCGGATCTGACTATAGGAATTCAGCTGGTTTTTTACGGTTTGGTGATTATCCTCTTTTTTATGCTCCTGAATAAGTTAGAACGGATTAGCACATTGTTGGCGGAGACGGTAAACCACAGTAAACATACTAATACCGGTGCCATACCGGCAATGTCCGTAACCAGCGCCGGTAGAGGGAGTGCTGCGACTGAAGACGAAATTGCCGCGGTGTTAGCGGTAATCGCCAAATTACTACCGGACAAGCAGGTCGCAGCAATCCGGTTGGTTTCAAAATAGGG
>DATCLA010000109.1:0-7057 GCA_036564195.1 Bacillota bacterium | reverse complement strand
GTTTTCGAATTTGAACTGACTCCGGCGCAGCAGCGGGCTTCCCAAGAGTTGCTTCGCTTTTTGGATTCCCGGGAGGAGCAGCGGCAGTTTTTAGTTTGGGCAGTTTGCGGCGGCGGTAAAACCGAAGTTTGTTTTAACGCCGTAGCGCGGATTTTATCCCGCGGCGGGCGAGTCTTAATTGCGATTCCTCGCAAAGACGTGGTCATCGAGTTGCTGCCCCGTTTTGAGAAGGCTTTTCCAGCACTTAACCTCAAAGCGTTTTATGGCGGTTCTAGGGGCCGGTGGTCTGATGCCAGGCTGGTTTTGGCAACCACCCATCAATGTCTACGGTTTTTCCAAAGTTTTGATCTGGTGGTGCTTGATGAAGCAGACGCCTTTCCCTACCGAGGGAGCCAAACATTGCATTATGCTTTAGAGCGGGCCTTAAAACCCGCCGGTCGTTTAATAATCATGACCGCTACCCCGGACCGGGAATTATTAACCCAGGCACAGCGCGGCAAGTTACCTTTTGTATCAATTCCCGCCCGTCATCACCGCCAACCGCTAACAGTCCCCCGGTTCATTAAGGAGCGATTTCAACCGTTTCAGGCCGGTCGCTGGGAGGTACCCCAGTCCTTACAGCAGCAACTGCTTCAGGCTCAGATGCGTCAGAGAAAAGTGCTGGTCTTTTTGCCGACCATCCGATTGATTGAAACAGTCGGACGGGAAATTTGCGCCTGGGGTGCGGCCCATGGTTTAGTGGGAAGAATTACCCATTCTAAGTCCGATAATAGCGTGGCTGTTAAAGAATCACTGCAACAGCAGCAATTAGACTTTGTGGTTACTTCAACTGTTTTGGAACGCGGGGTAACGATCCCTGATTTGGATGTAGCAGTGTTGTTTGCTGATTATGAAGCGATCTTTGATTGCCGGACTTTGGTACAGATCGCCGGACGCGCCGGCCGCCGGGGCGACCCCGCCATAGTACTATTTTATGCGGCCACATTATCCCGGGAGATGCAGGAGTGCTGCCGGTGGATTGAGCAAATGAATCAGGAAGGGCTGCAATTGGGGTATCTGGACCCGCCGGGTTGTAACCAGGAAACAGAACCTACCAAAAAATGTTAAATATTTGTAAAATTATCATAGACATTAATTGAATAACACCAGTTAAATCACGATTTTAAAGATTTGTTCAATAATAGGGTCCTAAAATTAGGTCTTAAGGCTTATAAAAAAATTGGGGAAAATGACGAAGAACATAATAGAAAGGTTCATAAAGCAGAATAAGTGGTTGCCCTGGCTTGGTAAGGGGTTGGTAGAACTGCTTTTTACCCCGGAAAGCTTATGCCCGGTATGTTTTCAAGAGCGCAGCCTACAAAAGGGTTTAGGTAAACAGTGTCTGAACAGAATAATGTTTATCTCGCCGCCCTACTGTGCTAAATGTGGAAAACCGTTGCGGTTGCAAACCCAAAACCGAGCACTCTGTAAACAATGTGAAACAGCTCCGGTTTACTATCAGCAAGCCCGGGCGGTAGCGCTTTATGAAGGCGCACTCCGGGAATACCTCACTGATTTGAAATATCGCTACCGTCCCGAGTTGGGGCAGGCTTTAGGTGAACTCCTGGTTGAATGGTTAAAAGCCAACCCGGAATTTTCAAAAGCCGATTTGGTGATCCCCATTCCGCTTCACCCTCAAAAATTAACTCTCCGCGGCTATAATCAGGCTAGGCTGTTAGCTGAGCCATTGAGTAAGTATTTGGGGATGCCCGTCAATGACTCTGTATTAGTAAGGACCAAGCTTACCGAAACTCAAAACTCTTTAAAGCGGGTGGCCAGGTTTGCTAATGTCAGAGGGGCTTTTCAGATCGTTGAAACCTCGGCGGTTAAAGGGAAATTAGTCTTACTAATTGATGATATCCTTACTACCGGGGCTACGGCTTCGGAGGCAGCCCGGATCTTATTAAAGGCCGGAGCTTTGCAAGTGAATGTGCTGACGGTTGCCAGCGGCATTATGGAAACCCATTGGCTGTCAGAATAAATTGACCAGTAGTGCTTCGTTCCAATCAAAATACCTAACAAGAAAGGAGCCCGCAGATGGATATTAGAAATTGCCGACGTTGCGGTAGGATTTACCAATACAACGGCAGATACATTTGTAATAATTGCCTTCGGCAGGAAGAAGAGGATTTTCAAAAAGTTAAACAAGATCTGATCGACCACCCGGGATCATCTTTATTGGATGTAAGCGAACGGACCGGTGTTGAATTGAAAGTAATCACCCGTTTTTTAAGAGAAGGCCGGCTGGAAACAGAGGATTTTGAACTGGAAACAGGCGAGTTGCAATGCGAAAATTGCCAGCGCCCCATTAAAGCAGGGCGTTTTTGCGACCGTTGTGCCGCTTTGCTGGAGCAGGAGTTTAAGAAAGCAGTTCAAAATATGGGACCGGATAAAACTGAAGTTAAACCAAGGAGTAGCAAAGAAGTGGTCTATACTTATAAAACCATTTTAGGCCGGAAGAAAAGTTGAATGAGAAAGCAGGTGAGTCAAATGATGATCTCTACAAATCAAGTAGCCAGAGTGTTAATGGTTGAACGGGCTTATGTAAATTTGCAGCCGGGCTTGTTTGATGTGGAGAAAAAACCGGACCGGTTGGAGCTTTCCCGTTTCGCCCAAGAGTTGACAACGGCTAAAGAATTAGTGCTAAAGTCTGAGGAAATTCGTGCCGATAACATAAATGAGTTAAAAAAGCAGATTAAAGAAGGCACGTATTACAAATCCGGGGCTGAAATCGCGGGAAAAATGATTAACCGCTGCCTAGTGGATGAGCTTGCCGGGAGGTAGTATTGATCACTGAAGTTCAACTTTCAATGGCGCTAAACCAAGCAAAGGAACTTTTAGAAAGATTGAATGAATTGAGCCTCTTAAAAAAAGAGGCTCTATTGAAAGATGATTTAAATCAGCTTAAAGAAATTGTCCGTCAGGAAGAAGTTTTAGGGCAAGAATTCAAAACGATCAATGACGCCTGTCTTTCACAGGTGCAATTTTTTTTACAAGAACAGTCTCAATCCAGCCAGGTTTCAGATTGGCAGCAGCAACTGCGGAATCTGAGACAATTAACTGAAAAATTACAGGTAAATAATAAATTTAACCTTGAATTAATTGGCGATGCGTTAGCGTTGACCCAATTTACTTTAAATGCATTGACCGTTCCCGATCAGCCCAAGACGGCAACCTATAATGTATCCGGTAGGGTTGTCGGGAATGATCAAAGGCAACATTTATTGGATTTTAAGGGGTGAAACGGAATGGGATCGACCTTCGGAAGTTTGGAAGTAGGCGCTCGGGGTTTACGTGCCCATCAATTGGCACTTCATGTAACCGGACAGAATATTACTAACGCCGCTACCCCGGGATATTCACGTCAAATTGCCGTGATGCAAACTACACCTCCTTATGCTTACCCTTCACTCATCGGTACGGGCGGGGCCGGTCAGATCGGTACCGGGGTTGAAGTGACGGAGATTATCCGGATGCGTGATGAATTTATTGATATGCAGCTTCAAAATGAGACCTCATTAAAAGGCCGCTGGTCAATGCGGCAGAGTACTTTAGAGCAGCTTGAAGTAGTCATTAACGAGCCATCGGATTCGAGTATCAGCGCCCGGTTAAATCAATTTTGGGAGTCCCTGAATGAACTGGCAACCCGGGCGGAAGATTCGTCAGTCCGGTCAGCTGTAGCAGAGGATGCAATTGTGTTTGCCCAAACCATCCGGCATACCTATCAACAGTTAACCGATCTCCAGGAAGACCTGGATTATGAAGTCTCGGTAATCACCGGCAAAGTGAATACAATTGCCCAACAGATCGCGGACTTAAATGAAGTCATTGCCAAAGTGAAGGGTACCGGACAACAACCCAACGACCTTCTGGACCAACGGGAACTGCTGGTTCAAAACCTTTCTGAGTTGATTAATGTGGATGTAGTAACTGATACCTATGGTCGCTATAATGTTTCGGTCGGCGGTACTTTACTGGTGTCCGGAGATACCTATTCCCAGCTTAAAGTAGTACGTAATATGGAAAACCAAGGTCGCTATGATGTGGTTTGGGAAAAGAATAACGTACCAGCCAATATAACCAACGGCCAGCTTAAAGGGTTATTAGAGATGCGGGATGAAGAAGTGGCTTATTATATTGATGCGCTGAATAATTTTACCTCCACCTTGATTACCCGATTTAACCAGGTTCATCAGAGCGGTTTTGGCTTACTTGATTCGACCGGACGGACCTTTTTTACCGGGACCGATGCTAAAGACATTGACCTCAACCCGGAAATTTACGCTGATTTGAAACTGATTGCGGCTTCAGTTAATGTTGCCGAGGCTTCGGAACTGCCTCACGGCGCTCCGGGTAACGGCGATAATGCGGTAAACCTGGCCAATGTGATCGGTCAGGAAATGCTGATGAGCAACGGGACTTTTACCCTAAAAGAATATTACAACGGTCTAATCGCCAAATTGGGAATTGACGCTGAAAAAGCTAATAGCACTACTGACAATCAGGAAACTCTGATCAACTATTTACAAGAACGTCAAGAATCGGTAGCTGGGGTTTCGATGGATGAAGAATTGACTAATCTGATTATATACCAAAACGCCTATAATGCTTCTGCCCGTTATATTACTACCATTGATGAGCTGTTGGATAAATTGATCAATGGTACCGGGACAGTAGGACGTTAATAGCCATGGAGGTGTAAAAGATGCGAATAACGGAGAAGATAATTAATAATGGGTTAACTCGCAATATTAACTTGGCAATGCGGCAGATTGATAAACGCTATAATGAGATTTCCACCGGGAAGAAGATTCAGTATCCTTCCGATGATCCGGTTGGTCTGATTAGCAGTTTGCGATTGAAAGATACGATTAATGAGACCAAACGGTATGCCGATAATTCCGATAGCGCCATCTCCTGGTTGGAGGCTTCTGATGCTTCATTAGCAGAAATGAACAAAGTATTGAACCGTCTGGAAGAACTGGCGGTTGCCAGCGCTAACGGTCATTTGACTCAAGAGTCTTTAAACGCCTATGCCGATGAAGTCCACGAACTAAAAGGCCATCTGCTACAAATTGCCAATACCCAACTAGGCAGCAGATATTTATTCGGAGGCCAGCAAACCAACAGTCCGGCTTATGACGATGCTTATGTCTATCAGGGGGACGATAACCAGATGAAGATGGAAGTCGGTCCGGGAGTTTCCCTGGTGATCGGTTACACTGGAAACCAGGTTTTTGGGGATTTTTTTACCGCAATGGATAATTTTGAGGCCCATATTCGCAATGGTGATATTGAAAGTATCGGGACTACGGATATTACCATCATCAGCCAGAAAGTTGATAATATTTTAGACATCAGGGCCGCAATCGGTGCTAAGGTTAACCGGTTGGAGCTCAGTAAAGAACGGTATTCCAAATTGGATATCCAATTTAATAAATTACTAAGTGAGACTGAAGATGCTGATTTAGCGGAATCGGCTATGAATCTGAAGATGCAGGAAACCGTCTATCAGGCAGCTTTAGCCTCCGGGGCCCGGATCTTGCAGATCAGCATGTTAAATTATCTTGATTAATTATCCAAGTTAAAAAACAAGGGTGAATTTTATGCAAATTAAGACAAAATTTTTTGGTACGGTTGAATGTGAAAGCAAAATGATCTTCCAATTTCCGCAAGGAATTCCGGGTTTCGAAGCGGAACACCGTTTTGTCCTAATCCAACCGGAGAATTCGACTTTCTCCTGTTTACAATCATTAAACCAAGAAAAACTGGCTTTTATCACCGTCTCCCCTTTTATAATCTGTCCGGACTATACCTTTGAGATCGACGACGAAGTTGCCGCCAGTCTGGAACTATCAAAACCGGAGGATGCGCTGATCTTATCAATCGTAAACATTCCGGAGCAAACCCCCAGCCAAACTACATTGAACCTGAAAGCACCGCTCGTTCTCAACCGCGTAACTCACCTTGGGTATCAGGTGATCTTAAATGAGAATTATCCCCTGCGGACACCGCTTTTTAAAGAAGGTTAGCCTTAACGCGGAAATTAGTTTGATAATTTTAATTCCAAATGAAGGAAATTGTAAAAAACTGGAGAATAGTAATTTATATAGGTAAGGATATTGTCTTTCAAGGGGGATCTGTATGCTCGTACTCACTAGAAAAAGGAATGAAAGTATTATTATTGGCGATGATGTCAAAGTTACGATTGTTGAGGTTAAGGGAGACCAGGTCAAGCTTGGCATTACTGCCCCCAAACAAGTGTCAGTTCACCGCGAGGAGATATATTTGGAAATTCAAAAGGAAAATCAATTGGCTGCCAGTTCGCGGGCTGGGTTTGATGAATTGAACGCTTTTTGGCAAAGCAAGGAGAAATAAGTTACTGGTTAGCTAAGTAAAAAGAGAGGGTTACACAGCCCTTTTTTTTATTTGACTGTTGCCCATTTGGTCACTTCCGTAGCTAAAGGGGCTGCACTAAAGAGAACATTTGAGGAAGATGAATTTTAAACCTGGAAACAGCCCGGGGAAAGAAGGTGGCCGCATTCTTAAGGTCACAGCTGAAATCAAGATCGAAAACAGGTTGTCTCGTAACATGGAAAATGTAAAACCCAGTTGATGCAGGATCATTAACTGGGTTTTATTGATTGAATTTTAAAGTTCGGTTTACCAGGGCGGCTCAAGCCGGAGTGATTAGAACCAAGTCGCTAAATAAAACTTATTAGTGGTTAAGGGATCAACGAAAGTAAAAAAACTTTCTAAGGAAAGCCAATCCTTCTTCGGAGAGTTACTTTTATAGAGTCCTAAAACCCAAAAGATGGAATATAATTATTTACGCTAAAAAGCCGGAAAAGGCTTAATTTTTTAGTTTAAATGACGATATAAAAGAATGATATTTTCTGGTTAAGTTTCAAGGCCATTTGGTATGGTTCACTACCGTTTATATGAATTTAAAAAATCTAAGAAAAGAAGTAATAGCGAGAAATATTTTCATTTATCGAGATAGGGAGAGATAATGAGT
>DATCLA010000108.1:0-5051 GCA_036564195.1 Bacillota bacterium | reverse complement strand
ATTTAAATGATATTTAAATGATATTTGAATGGCAGGGTCTCAAGACCCTGTCTCTTATCTAATCATTGTAAGGGGTGCAAAGATGCAAATTTCTTTAAGCCAAATCGTTAAAAAATTCGGTAATTTTACTGCTTTGAACGGGATCAATCTGGAAATTCGAGACGGTGAACTGTTTACCTTATTAGGCCCGTCCGGTTGCGGGAAAACCACTACCCTCCGTTTGATCGCCGGCTTTTATCAACCGGATAGTGGGGAGATTCGTTTTAATGACCGAGTGGTTAATGCAGTCCCTACAGCTCAACGTGGTATTGGAATTGTCTTTCAGAATTACGCTCTCTGGCCCCACATGACTGTGGCGCAAAACATAGCTTATGGCTTGAAAATAAAAAAAATGGATTCAGTGGAGATCCGCAAAAAAGTAGAGGAAGGTTTGGAAAAAGTCGGCCTTACAGGCATGGGTAATCGCTATCCGGGACAGCTTTCCGGCGGTCAACAACAACGAGTGGCTTTGGCCAGAGCTTTAGTGCTCAGTCCCGAAGTTTTATTACTCGACGAGCCTCTTTCCAATTTAGACGCTAAAGTACGGATGAAAGTTCGGGCGGAGATCCGCCAAATCCAACAAGATTTGAAGATTACCACCATCTATGTTACCCATGACCAGGAAGAGGCTTTAACCTTGTCCGATCAGATTGCGGTAATGCGCGCGGGATCGGTCGCACAGGTCGGGACACCGAAAGACCTTTACGAACGGCCGGACAATGCCTTTACCGCTCATTTTATCGGGACTAATAACTTACTGGAAGGTACCGTAATCGAAAGGAATGGAGATCATACCTATCAGGTGGATACCAAGATCGGAAAGTTGAACGGAATTTCGGTTAAAAACTTGAGATCCGGCTCCCAATGTACGGTAGCCATCCGCCCTGAAAACATCGAGTTTAACGGTGAAGATGCCGTAAATGGGTGTAACATCATCTCAGGCAAGATCTTTTTTGCCTCATATCTTGGTAACATTTTACGTTATGATGTTCAAACCCCCTCCGGAGTGCTAATCAAAGCGGACGTTAAGGATCCTTGGCACCATCAATTATTAAGCGCCGGAACCGATGTTTGCCTACGGGTAATGCCCAATACTTGCTTGATTATCGACGACCGGATTAATTTCAAGGATGAGTCGCTGGCGGCAGGAGGTGAAGCCAGATGAAATCAGCTCAATTGAAAGCCGAATCATTATTTATGGGAAGATCCCCATGGAAATGCCCTTTTAAACAAGCAGGATGGAAGATAGTCCCGATATATCTTTTTCTAATAGTCTTTGTAATCATTCCGTTATTGAAGATTTTTGTCGATACCATTTGGACAACTGAAGGCCAATTAACTTTCGAATATGTCCGTTCTTTCTTCAGCGACCCATTCTATCTGAAGGCGATCGGCAATTCCATGCTATTGAGTTTTTATGTAGTGATCACTACGACCATATTGGGGTTTTGTTGTGCCTATTTTTTGGTCAGATACGATTTTTGGGGTAAAAGGCTCTTTTCATATTTGTCCTTTTTTCCGATTATTATGCCGCCCTTGGTAGGTGTAATGGGTTTCATCTTTATTCTCGGCCGTTCCGGAACGGTCAATACCATTTTAATGGATTATTTCGGGTTGAGGCAACCATTGAATTTCATCTATGGCTGGCATGGAATTTTATTGGTCGAAACCTTGCACCTTTTTCCGATTATCGCCATCAATATCACAGATTCCTTGGGCAAAATCGACGCGTCATTGGAGGAGGCGGCCGAGAGCGTTGGTTCCATTGGATTGAGACGATTGAAAGACATTACCTTCCCTTTGACAACACCCGGTTATATTAGCGGAGCTTTACTGGTCTTCATGTGGACTTTCGCTGATTTTGCCACTCCGTTGGTTGTAGGTATCCATGACCTTTTAGCGACCCAGGCTTATTTAAACATCGTTCAATTCGTAGACCGCAATATTTTCCAGATGGGAATCGTAATCGGGGTCTTTATGATCTTTTTGTCAATCGTCTTTTTATTTATCTCCAATAAATATTTGGGGATGAAAGATTACGCCATCTTGTCTTATCGTTCCGTGGAACGAAAAAGATTAACCGGTTTCGCCGGTTTTATCGTACCAGCCTTCTTCATAGTGACCTTGGGTTTGGCTTTTATTCCCTATCTTGGGGTGACTTTAGCCGCTTTCGGAAAGGCTTGGGCGATGACTCCTTTTCCGGTCCAATATACGCTCAACTATTTTACCCGAGTGATTGTGGAAACTCCCAAATATATTATTAACACTTTTGTTTACTGTGGTTTGGCCGTTATTCTATGTCTCGTCCTGGGGATCCCCATCGCCTGGATCTTAAGCCGGACTAAAATGAAAGGCCGTTGGTTTCTGGATTCTTTAATCACCTTAATTCTGGCTTTACCGGGAACAGCTTTGGGTATCGCTTATATCCGGGCTTTCAATTCCCCGGTCTTTGGTATTAGTTTGGCTTCAATTTGGATTATCATGCCCATTTTGCTGGCGGTCCGTCGTTTGTCATATACGGTAAGGAGCACCTATAGTTCACTGCTGGTAGTCCATGTGTCTATGGAGGAAGCAGCGCGGAGTGTGGGCGCATCTCCCTGGAAGATATTTCAAGATATTACTCTGCCTCTAATTTGGAAGGGTGTCTTGGCTGGGGCTCTATTTTCATTTATGACTTCGATCCAGGAGTCAGCGGCAACGATTTTGATAGCTCTTCCCGGTTGGGAGACGATGACGGTAGGTACATTTAACTTTTATACTTCAGGTTCAATTAACGAAGCGGCTGCCTTAGGGTTTATTCTAATAGTGGTCGGCGGAATAACCCTCTTTGTGATTGATCGGATCAGTGGCATGAAATCAGGGGGGTTTTTTGGATAAATACCATATTGCTTTGGTAGGAGAACCGGCAAACCTGTTTTAGCTTTAATGGAAATTGCCGGGGAAGGGAACGCTTCATGAATTCATCATTGTATTTATTGGCGGTTACTGCCGGGGTGTTCCATGCGATTTGGAACTTCGCGTCTAAGAAAACCAAGGGGAATCTCAGTGTTCTTTGGCTAGGACAGCTTTTTGGAGTAATCTTCGGCTTGCCTCTGGCCGGTGCGGCTTTGTTCTCCACTGAAATCAAGTTGGCTGCTGTGCCCTATATTTTGGCGAGCGGGTTGATTCATGCTTTTTATTTTTTCTATTTGGGTAAGTCTTATCAATATGGCGATATTTCAACCGTTTATCCTCTGGCGCGGGGGATCGGCGTGGCCGGCACATCTATCTTAGGCGTTTTTCTGCTCGGCGAGGAATTTCCTTTGATTGGTATTTGCGGTATTGGAGCGGTTTGTGTTGGAATTTTATTATTGGGTTTCTCCGGATATAAATTAGGATGCAATCCTTTAGCGCTAAGATTCGCAGTAGGCGTCGGGTTAATTATCTCCGGGTATTCCATCATCGATAAAGCGGGAGTGGCAAGTATCGATCCGGTGGTTTATATTATCAGCCAAGCGTTTTTGGTGGTAGTCTTTTTAAGCCCGGTTATCTTCGGTCATCATTGTGAAGAGCTAAAAGAAGCTTGGCGAGGGCTGAAAAAATATTGCTTTATTGTCGGAATTGGTTCGATTGGTACTTATTTATTGATTTTATTCGCTTTTCAAAAAGGCCCGGCCGGATATATCGTGGCGATCCGCGAATCTTCGGTGGCATTCGGATCTTTGTTAGGTTTTTTATTGCTACGGGAACCGTTTACTTTAATAAAAGGATTAGGGATCGCCGTGATTACCCTGGGCTTACTCTTGATTAAACTCGGTTGATTAATTAAGTTAAGCAATTTCAAAGTGAAGTAGTCAGAGGCGGGAGGATCGTTAAGAAATAAGACGGGAGATGATCATGAGCATCAGGTTTTTAAAAAGGAGAGGGAAAGATTGCACCCATTGACAGTATTGACTGGTTTGGCCGGTGGCTTGGGCCTGTTTAGTTTCGGGATGCAAATGTGTTCCGAAGGATTACAAAAGATGGCTGCCCGCCGTTTTAAACAACTTATCAAAACTTTAACTGCGAAGCCGATCTTCGCCTTGTTGGTCGGGGTCATTGTCACAGTTGGCCTTCAAAGCAGCAGTGCCACTGCGGCGTTGGTAATTGGTTTTGTAAGCGCTAAATTGTTGACTTTGTCACAGGCGTTAGGAGTTTTGCTCGGTTCAGCGATCGGGGCATCGGTAACAGCTCAATTGATTGCGTTTAAAACAACCAGTCTGGCTCTGATTCTTTTGTTTATAGGGGCGTATCTTTATATTTTTACAAAGAATTCCAACCAGCGGAGTATCGGGCAGACCATAATCGGTTTTGGTTTAATTTTTTATGGAATGTCCGTAATGACCGCTGCTATGGCGCCGGTACGTGACTATCCAATTGTTGTGGATATGCTGATCCGATTGGAAAAATATCCGCTATTGGAGTTTTTCGTAGCAATGGCCGTTACGGCCCTAATCCAATCCAGTCCTGCTTTTTTAGCATTATTAATGAGTCTGGCTAATCAACATTTGATCGGTTCCTTGGCGATTGTGCCTTTTGTCTTAGGAGCACATTTAGGAGGAACAATTACCGGGATGATTTCCAGTATCGGAACTTCGGGGATGGACTCGAAACGCGCCGCTCTTGCCAATTTCTTTTTTAAACTGGTGAATGGCTTGGTGTTTCTACCGTTATACCGCCCTTTGACCGGATTAATGATTAGCAGTTCCGCCAATTTTAGCAGACAGATCGCTAATTGTCACACCTTTTTTTCCTTGACTATGGCCATTGGGTTTATACCTTTTACCAAAACTGTTGCTCAGTGGATGATGAAAATCATCCCTGAGCAAGAAGACGGTTTAGATCAAACTATTTATTTGGACCAGAATTTATTGGCAGTCCCAGAACTGGCGATTGATCAAGTCCATCGCCAAACTCTGGAAATGGGGAATATTGTGGCTGAGGAAATGCTCAAACAAGTGATTCCGCTTCTCGTTTCTGGGAATGTTCAAAGT
>DATCLA010000107.1:0-1617 GCA_036564195.1 Bacillota bacterium | reverse complement strand
GTTAAGTCCATATAATTGTGTAAAAATGGAGTTTTAAAAAAGGGTTGAGCCACCCTCACCCCTCTGGTTAGAATTAAATTGACAAACCCAAAAACCTAACTGGAGGGATGAGAAATGGCTCAATATAATATTACCATTAATTCAGAAATTTTGCACCACCTCTTTTTAAAAGGAGCTAAAGATGAAGGGATGGCCAAACTTTTTGAATCAATACTCAATCAAATACTGCAAGCCCAGGCCACCGAGCAAATCAAAGCTGAACCTTATGAAAGAACCGAAGAAAGACAAGCCTACCGTAACGGCTACTATCCGAGAAATTTAGTCACCAGAGTCGGCACCCTTACGTTAAGAGTTCCAAGGCTCCGCAACGGTAAGCTCACTACTGACATCTTTCGCCGTTACCAGAGAAGCGAACAGGCCCTCTTACTGGCATTAATGGAAATGGTGGTTAACGGGGTATCTACCAGGAAAATTGAAGAAATAACTTACGAGCTTTGCGGTACCGAGTTTTCAAAATCTACAATCTCTGAGCTTTGTAAAAACCTTGATCCTATTATTACAACCTGGAATTCAAGGCCCCTTAGAGAAAGAAGCTTCCCCTTTGTCATAGTGGATGCCATGGTCATAAAGGTTAGAGAAGATGGCCGTGTCCGTCAACGGGGCCTTTTAATTGCCGTTGGCGTAAATGAAGAAGGCTACCGGGAAGTATTAGGCCTTATGGTTGGAGACAGCGAATCGGAAGAAAGTTGGAGTGAATTTTTTTCCCGGCTAAAACAAAGGGGCCTACACGGCGTAGATCTGGTAGTTTCCGATCATCACAACGGGCTTATACGGGCTATTCGCCAGTATTTTCAGGGGGCGACCTGGCAGCGCTGCCAAACCCATTTTATGCGTAATATCCTCGATAAAACCCCGAAAGCCTTACAAAAAGAAATTCATGCCAAGGTAAGGGCTATATTCGAAGCACCGGATGCCAAAACAGCAAGAATGCTACTAAATCAGGTGTTAGATGAGTATAGAGCCAAAGCTGCTAAGGCCATGGATGTATTAGAAGAAGGTTTTGAAGATGCTATAGCGGTTTTGGAGCTTCCTGAGCGTTATCGAAAAAGACTTCGTACCACCAACAGTTTAGAACGGCTAAATGAAGAAGTTCGCCGGCGTGAGAGGGTAATCAGGATATTTCCCAACCGGGAATCAGCTATCCGCCTAATCGGAGCATTACTTATGGAACAGGACGAAAAATGGGCTTCTGGCAAAAAGTACTTGGATATGGCCGAGTATTTTGAATGGCAGAAAGAAGCCTCTAAAAAATCAAAGGAAAAAGTAATTCAAATAAGATAACCTATCCCCACCGGTAAGTATTCGTATCCGCCGGAGGCCTCTGGTGTCAAGGGCGGCAAAGCCAAGTGATAGTGTATCCTTAACACCTAAAGGGTCGGAGGCGGTATAATAAGCCAAGCGGTGGTGATAGAAACACTTGGTTCTAACTAGAGGGATTTTTACACAAAAAATTGGACTTGATCCCGGATGCTACACCGATGAGGTTTTACAAAATGGCCGCATTCTCATATACAATCTGGCTTGTATTGCCTGCAGTGCTGGGAATGCTCTGTACCA
>DATCLA010000106.1:0-4278 GCA_036564195.1 Bacillota bacterium | reverse complement strand
ATTATGCAGACCCTTGACCGGATTAATTCCAAATACGGCCGGAATACGCTGAAAGTGGCGACGCAGGGATCCGGGGTCGCCTGGAAACTGCGCCAGGAAAAGCTGTCTCCCTGTTTTACTACGCGGTGGAGCGATATTATTACAGTTAAGGTGTGATCCCATGTGTTTTTTTACACTTTGAAGCTTTGGAAAAAGCCCAGAACAGCGCCTATCATCTCTACGGAACATCCGAGGAACGCAAAATCAAATTTGCGGAAAGTAATGCGGGACTATTGGCAATGGCAATTATGTACACCGCCAAATATTACGGAGTAGATTCGCATCCCATGAGCGTCCTTGACTTTGACGGAATCAGGCGGGAATTTAAACTGGGTGACGATGAAAACGTGGTAATGACCATCGCTTTGGGATATTTTGATCACGACAAAAGTTTATATCCGAGGAGTCCAAGACGTGGTTACCAGGAGATAGTGACTGAAGTTTACGCAAAAAAATCGTCCTTGAATTAGGACGATTCTAACCGTGGACAAAAACGGTACTTACGCTAAGCGTATAGTACCGTTTTTGAGACCGAGGACAATAAATAGTTGCAGCACTAATTGTATCTGTCCCAAAGGGACCACCCGCTCCTGTACGGTTAAACACCAGATCCCCGGCAGTATTTCCTTCGTTCCTTCGGTTGCCAGCTTGATTATCGTCGGTGAAGTGGTCAAGGATTTAATCGCTGCGGAATTACAAGGGGAGCGGCTTTAAAAATAATTTCCATTGACAAACATGGAATTTTATACTAATATCGATTTAACATATGGGATTACTCGGAAATAAATTTGATTCGAAGAGAGGGAAGGGGTAGATACAATGAGTAACCGTAAGCTAAAGTTCGACACTCTGCAAGTTCACGCAGGTCAGACGGCTGACCCCACCACCGGTTCCCGGGCGGTGCCGATATATCAAACAACTTCTTATGTTTTTAAAGATGCGGAACATGCCGCCAATCTGTTTGCCCTCAAAGAGCCCGGCAATATTTATACCCGGATTATGAATCCGACGACAGATGTGTTGGAGCAACGGGTGGCCGCACTGGAAGGCGGAGTCGGTGCCTTGGCGGTGGCTTCCGGAGCGGCAGCGATTACTTACGCCATCTTAAATATTGCCGGTGCCGGGGATGAGATCGTCTCAGCCAGTACCTTGTACGGTGGCACCTATAACCTCTTTGCCAATACCCTGCCAAAGTTGGGGGTAACTACCTGTTTCGTCGACCCGGATGACCCAGAGAATTTCCGCAAGGCTATTAACGCCAAGACCAAAGCGGTTTATCTGGAGACCATCGGCAATCCCGGCATCAATCTGGTGGATATCGAAGCGGTGGCGGTGCTTGCCCATGCCAATGGAATTCCGTTGATTATTGACAATACCTTCGGGACCCCTTACCTGATCCGGCCGATTGAGTTCGGTGCGGATATTGTGGTCCACTCTGCCACCAAATTCATCGGTGGCCACGGGACTTCCATCGGTGGAGTCATCGTGGACTCCGGGAAATTTGACTGGGCCGCCAGTGGCAAGTTCCCCGGGTTGACCGAACCGGACCCCAGTTATCATGGGATTAAATATGTGGAAGCGTTAGGACCGGTGGCCTACATTACGAAAGCCCGGGTCCAGTTGTTGCGGGATACCGGCGCGGCGCTCAGTCCCTTTAACTCCTTTCTACTCCTGCAGGGTTTGGAGACCCTGTCGCTCCGGGTTGAGCGGCATGTATCAAATACTAAGAAAATCGTGGAGTTTTTGAACAATCATCCTCTGGTTTCCTGGGTCAACTACCCCAGCCTGCCGGGGAATAAATACTATCAGCTTGCTCAGAAGTATTTGCCGAAAGGGGCTGGTTCCATCTTTACCTTCGGGATTAAAGGCGGAGTTGAGACCGGACGGAAGTTCATCGATAGCCTGGAGATTTTCTCCCTTCTCGCCAATGTGGCGGACGCCAAATCCCTGGTGATACATCCGGCGAGCACCACCCATCAGCAGCTTTCCGAAGCGGACCAAAAAGCTGCCGGAGTGACACCGGATATGATCCGGTTATCGGTAGGCATTGAAGACGTGGAAGATCTGATCTATGATTTGGATCAAGCGTTAAATAAAGCGGTAAACGGGTGAATCAATGGATAAGTTACAAAAGTTGGCTAAGTTAAAAGCATATTTGCAATCCCTGGAGAGTCTGGTGGTGGCCTATTCGGGAGGGGTGGACTCCACCTTTCTGCTGAAAGTGGCTCATGAGGTGTTGGACGACAAAGTGTTAGCAGTTACGGCTCGCTCTGCCAGTTTTCCCCAACGGGAGTTTCAGGAAGCCCAAGACTTTGTAATGCAAAACGGGATCCGGCACTTGAGCGTCGAGTCGGAGGAACTCGAAGTTGAGGGGTTTGCCGCAAATCCCCTAAACCGTTGTTATCTTTGCAAGAAGGAACTGTTTGAGAAGATCAAGGCCATTGCGGCGGAACACCATTTACGGTTTGTGGCGGAAGGTTCAAATGTGGACGATAACGGCGACTACCGTCCCGGGTTACAGGCTGTAGCCGAGTTGGGGGTAGTCAGTCCCTTGCGGGAAGCCGGACTTACCAAGCAGGAGATCCGGGAACTTTCTCTAATGATGGGGTTGCCGACTTGGAATAAACCATCCTTTGCTTGCCTGGCTTCGCGGTTTCCCTACGGGGAATCAATTACCCGCGAAAAGCTGGCTATGGTCGACCAAGCGGAACAATTTTTACTGGATCATGGTTTTTCTCAAGTCCGGGTCCGCCATCATGGCACCATCGCCCGGATCGAAATCCGGCCGGAAGAGTTCGCCAAGTTGTCGGAGCCGGCCCAAAGCCGGGCTGTCTATGAGGCATTTAAGAAAATCGGTTTCAACTACGTCGCCCTTGACCTCCAAGGCTACCGCACCGGCAGCATGAACGAGGGTTTGGCGTTAGCAGCAAATTAACTGCCAAGTGCCGGGAATAAAAAAACGACATTACGAAGAAGTTTTTCGATTAAAACATGAAAACCAAAACATAAAAACGATACCGCAGCAAGTGAAGAATTAATTCTAATAGAAAACTCCCCTCTACTGCGGTCTCATTTTTAATTCCAACTAAATTTTAGGACTCGCAACCGGATTTGGCTGTGAGTCCTAAAATTTTTTCCGACCAATCCGACTGAGGATGGTTTTACTTAAAAAGCCGGCACAATACTGCCTTTAAAAGTCTTGTTGATATATTCCTTTACTGGTTTACTGGTAAGGGCCTTCGCCAGTTTCAATAATGCCGGGTTATTTTTATCTTTGGTCCTGACGGCTAAAATGTTAACATAGGGTGAATTGCTATCTTCGATAAACAGGGCATCTTTGGTGGGAACCAAATTGGCGGCAATGGCATAGTTAGTATTGATAACGGCCAGGTCAACATCTGCGAGTACTCTGGGAATTTGGGCCGCTTCCAGGGCTTTAAACTGTAATCCCTTGGGGTTTTTAACCACGTCCAGCTCGGTGGCAGTCAGGCCACTGTCTTTGCGTAACTCAATCAATTTTGCTTGCTGTAACAGCAGTAAAGCCCGCCCGCCGTTGGTTGGGTCGCTGGGGATTGCCACCACGGACTTGGCTTTGAGGTCTTTAAGGGATTTGATTTTGGTAGAGTAAACCCCAATGGGTTCAATATGTACTTTGGCAATATAAGTGAGATCCAACTTATGGTCCTTGCTGAACTGATTCAGGTACGGGATGTGTTGAAAGTAGTTGGCGTCAAGTTCTCCTTCGGCTAAAGCCAGGTTTGGTTGTACGTAGTCTTGAAATTCGATAATCTGGAGATTGATGCCTTCTTTGGCCAGTTGGGGTTTGATAAGTTCCAGGATCTGGGCATGAGGAGTGGGTGATGCGCCGACTTTTAGAGTTGTGGCCGCATTGGTTAAGGATACGCCACTGCTGAAAAGGATACCGGTTAACACTAACAATAGAATGTTTGCCAATTTTCTGCTCATTTTTCTAACCTCCATAAATTATTTTGATTAACCACGCTTGAAATGACGGGTTAATAATTCCTACTAAATAAATTGGAATAATCGGGTTTGATATCAATTTTACGACCGGATTAATCTGGTGTCAAGAGCTATTTTTTAAAATATATTGGGAGGAGGATTTGAAAATAGTTTTTAAAGGTATGACAAAGTCTAGGAAAAGAGTATATTTTTGGATAAATACTATAAAACAGATAGGAATACATGTATTTCACCCGCATATACATGATCGAAAAT
>DATCLA010000105.1:0-12075 GCA_036564195.1 Bacillota bacterium | reverse complement strand
TTATGAGGCTCATCACCGGGTTAAAATTACCGATGCGGCGATTGAGGCTGCCATTAAGCTTTCAGATCGTTATATTACCGATCGTTTTTTACCGGATAAAGCTATTGACTTGATTGATGAAGCCGCTTCCCGGGTGAGGTTACAGACAACCATTACTCCACCGGAACTGAAAAAACTGGAAAACGAATTAAATCGGATCCATCAAGAAAAAGAGGCTGCAATCAAAAACGAGGAATTTGAAAAAGCAGCTAAGATTCGCGACCAGGAACAAGAAGTTACCCAGAAGATTGAGGCGGTCCGGAAAGAATGGAAGAATAAACGGGGTCTGTCCGAAGCTACTGTGACGGAAGAAGAGATTGCCTACGTGGTCTCGGGCTGGACCGGGGTACCGGTTACCAAATTGCGCGAAGAAGAGACCGAACGTTTGTTAAAGTTAGAGCAGATCCTGCATCAACGGGTAATCGGCCAGGATGAAGCAGTTGAGGCAGTAGCTAAAGCGGTCCGTCGGGCCCGGGCCGGTTTAAAGGATCCGAAGCGTCCGATTGGTTCGTTTATCTTTTTGGGGCCGACCGGAGTAGGCAAAACCGAGCTGGCTCGGGCTTTGGCAGAAGCCTTGTTCGGTGACGAAAATGCGATGATCCGTATTGATATGTCAGAATATATGGAGCGCCATACAGTTTCGCGGTTGGTCGGCTCACCACCGGGCTATGTCGGCTTTGACGAAGGCGGGCAACTTACGGAAAAGGTACGGCGTCAGCCCTATTCGGTAGTGTTGTTTGATGAAATTGAGAAAGCCCATCCGGAAGTCTTCAATATTCTGCTTCAGGTACTGGAAGACGGACGGTTGACTGACTCTCACGGCCGGACCGTAGATTTTCGCAATACGGTAGTGATTATGACTTCCAATGTCGGTGCTAACCTAATTGAACGTTCCGGGCCCTTCGGGTTCAAGATCGCCAATGATGAGGCAAACAACCAATATGAGAAGATGAAGGAGAATGTCCTGGAAGAGTTGAAGCGGACCTTCCGGCCGGAATTTTTAAACCGCATCGATGAGGTAATTGTTTTCCATGCCTTAACCAAGGAACAAATCACGAATATTATTGACCTGATGGTACAACCATTAGTTAAGCAATTGGCGGAACGGGGTATCCGTTTGGAAATAGCTCCTCAAGCCCGGGAAGTTTTAGTCCGGGAAGGGTATGATCCGGCCTTTGGCGCCCGGCCGTTACGCCGGGCGGTCCAGAAGTTAATTGAAAACCCGCTTTCGGAAGAGCTGTTGAAGGGCAATTTAAAGCCGGGCTGTACCGTACAGGTCGATGCCGAACAAGGACGCCTAACTTTTAATACAGATTCGTCTGGTGCTGTTAAAAGCTAACGGTTCAGCATCGTGTAAAAGATTCAGTTTTAAAAAATCAGCTGAGATTGGTTGGCCCTAATCGAATAAGGAATTTCATAATTCTTGATTTAAGCTTTGGCTCACAATATATTGAGAGATACATCCGGAATAGTCACTATATATTATGGCTAAAGGGTTTATTAAGGTAATTATGCAATTCCCTCAGATTAAAATTTTATGCAATATTAACTACTTTTTTTGAAAAACCCCTAACGAAAAGTGGCCGGTCTGACGAAAATATTCATAGTAATGTTATGAAAATTAAGTTTAAGTATGGTGGTCACATTTAGGATGAAGGGGTTAACTATGAAAGTCGAGTTTATTAATCCGTTTGTTACAGCTGCGTACCTGGTATTGGAGAATATCGGATGTACCCGGATTGAAAGGGGAAGACTAGAGATTAAAACTTCACCGGTTGCCGGTGCACCAGTCAATGCCATAATTGGGGTTGCCGGTGAAATTAAAGGCCAGGTTATCTACAGCCTCGATGAAGCCACTGCCATAAAAATGGCTTCAGCGATGATGATGGGCATGCCAGTTACTGAATTTGATGAGCTTAGTAAAAGTGCTATTTGTGAAATTGGGAATATGATTACCGGTAATGCTGCTGCCGCGCTCAGCAATGATGGATTTAACTGTACAGTCACTCCGCCAAGTTTATTTATGGGTAATGATGTAGTTGTTTCGGTTAAGGATGTTCCGATTTTAGTAATTCCGCTTCACACAGACTTTGGCGGAGTCACTATGTATGTGGCATTGACTGTTTAAAGTCCCGCAGTCGTCCCATATTTGTTACATTAACGGTTAAAGCTGCCATTGAAGTAATGGCAGCTTTAATATTTTCCAATATTACACTAAACAGGCGTGGGTTTAAACTTGCGGTTATTTTACCTGACCCAAACAGCAGTGTTTAGCTAAAGTTTACACCAGCAGATTTACAGATTAAGGATAATTAACATATAGCTGCTGTTTTTCAAAAAATTGCTGCTGGGATGTTTGGCTCTTTTATGTTAAGATCTTGGCGGTAGGTGGTTTTAAACACTGCAAGCGATTTGCAACAGGGGGTGACAATGTGAAAATCACCAAAAGTATTCAGGGATGGTTAGTGGTGGTGGCTTTTATTACCACCGTTGCCGTTTTATTTGGCGGACAAACCATCAATGCCAAGTTGAGGGTAGAAAACCCTTTAAAGCAGAAGCTTAAGACTGTTAAAGAGGTAACCGATTTTGCAGTGGAACCGGCGGGGAATGGCTTAAAAGTTAAGCTTAAACTGAAACAAAGCCAGAATCTGCAAACCGTTTTGAATACCGTAAAACGCGAAGTAGAGTTTTATCATCAAAAGCCGGTTACTGAGATTTGGATCTCCGATCAACCTAATTCCCATTTGGAACAGGTTAAATATCAATTATCGTTCTATCTTGAAGAGGCATTAGCTTCAGGCCATTTTATTAAGTTAAAATCCGCGCTTGATTCATTCAATCAAAATCAGGGGATTAATGCAAAAGTATATCTAGATCAGGATTTTATTTATCTCCAATTGGAAGCGGGGGTAAATTATCTTTATCAAGCAATACCACGGCCGGCTGGTCCAGTAGCTGTGGGGGCCAATCCTGCGGAAGGAGGGTCAATTTAATGAAACACTGGGAATGGCTGATTGGTGTTGCTCTCGGAGTAATATTGTATTTATGGTGGATCGGTATTGACCTGACTCCGTTAATACTAATCGGAGCGGCTGTGGTCTTACTGATCTTTTTAACCCGGGGTAATCTGGGCAAAAACTTTGAGGTGTTAGCCAAACATCAAGTTGCTCAAGTGGAAACCGAGGTGAAGTTTGAAGATATCGGCGGACAGGAAGTGGCCAAACGGGAATTATTGGAGGCGCTGGATTTTGTTAAAGATTTTGAAAAAGTTACCCAAATGGGGATTCGGCCTTTGAAAGGAATTTTACTCATTGGGCCGCCTGGAACCGGGAAAACTCTGTTAGCCAAAGCCGCTTCTAACTATACTGATTCGGTCTTTGTTTCCGCTTCGGGTTCCGAATTCATTGAAATGTATGCCGGCGTCGGGGCACAACGGGTACGCAATCTGTTTAGTAAAGCCCGTCATCTTGCCAAAAAGTCCGGTAAGCAAAGCGCGATTATATTTATTGACGAAATTGAAGTAATCGCCGGAAAACGGGGCAGTCACACCTCGCATCTGGAGTATGACCAGACCTTGAATCAGCTCCTGGTAGAGATGGATGGGATAAATTCGGACGAAGCAGTTAAAGTAGTGGTAATTGCGGCCACTAACCGGGATGATCTTTTAGATAAGGCCATCTTGCGTCCGGGCCGTTTTGACCGTCATGTTAAAGTTGATTTACCGGATCAAGAAGGCCGGTTGCACATCCTCAAGATCCATTCTAAAGGCAAGCCGTTAAGTGCGGCAGTAAACCTGGCAGGGGTTGCTAAAGATACCTTCGGTTTTTCAGGAGCGCATTTAGAATCGTTAATTAATGAAGCTGCCATCCTGGCCTACAGGAAACACCATTCTGAAATTGGGATGGATGATATTCGGGAAGCCATTGATAAAGTAATGATGGGTGAGAAACTGGAATGCCGGGTTGATCCGGAAGAATTAAAACGGGTCGCCTTTCATGAGGTGGGCCATGCTTTAGTAAGTGAGATCTTACGGCCCCAATCCGTGGCGTCGGTAACCATTGTACCGCGGGGTAAAGCCTTAGGGTTCATGCGGCAGGCCCAAAGTCAGGAACATTATCTTTATACTAAAGACTACCTGCTCGACCAGATTGCCATCTGCCTGGGCGGCGCGTTGACTGAAGAATTAATTTACCATAACCGCAGCACCGGTGCTGCTAATGACTTCGAACAAGCGACTTCAGTAGCTAAACAGGTGATCAATACCGGTCTGTCGGATTTGGGAATTATCCAGGAAGATTTGGTGAATAAAGACCTGATTTATCAAACGATGAAGCAGATCCTGGCTGTCCAGGAAGAACGGGTTAAAGCGATTTTAAGTCAACACGAACCTTTAATCCGGGAGATCGGTAGGCAACTGCTAGAGCAGGAACGGGTTTCGGGCGAATGGTTCCGCGAACAACTTACGAAAATAGCTTGATTCGAAAAGAGGAGCTTGATTTCCTCTTTTCTTTTTTAAATCCAGCAAATGTATAAAAAGGGATAGATTTTTCAATTTAATGGGAAAATTTAGGATTAAAATAAAGGTTATCACCGGAAAATGTCAAATTATATGCAATGATCCTTAACTAGCGGCGCTAATGTAATGGGAGGGAATGGATTTTGGAATTTGAAAATGACTCTACCCGAAGATTCGAAGCTCATGATGAAAATTTGAACCAGGTGGCGGTGGTTCTGCGCCAGGTGTGCCAGACCCTACGGGAAACCGGCTATGATCCGGTGGACCAAATTGTTGGTTATTTGATGTCGGGTGATCCAACGTATATTACCAGTTGTCAAAATGCCCGGACTATCATTCGCCAATTGGAGCGGGACCAGATCCTGGATGAATTAGTCCGTCAATACCTTGAAAGAGGGGGGTTTTAATGGGGAAATTCATCCTGAAGGGCGGAAACCGTTTGAATGGGAAGATCGCGGCCAGCAGTGGCAAAAATAGTGTTTTGGCCTTGATGGTAGCGGCAGGCTTAGGACGCGAAGATGTTTATATCAGCGGGATCCCCAAAATCAATGATGTTCAAACCTTAGCCGAGATTTTGCAAAGTCTGGGAGTCAAAGTCAAGTTTGAAGGCGATGGGGTGGTAATCAACGGTGCAACGATTAACAACCATCAACCGCCATATGAATTGATCCGCAAGATCCGGGCTTCAATCTATGTGACCGGTTTACTACTGGGACGTTTGGGCCAGGCGGAAGTGGCTTTGCCCGGCGGTGACGAGATCGGCTCCCGTCCGGTAGACTTTCACATGCGCGGATTTCAGACCTTAGGGGCTGAAGTCGGGATTGAGCATGGCAGAATGATTTGTAAAAGCAAGGGGCTCCAAGGGGCTAATTTTTACATTAACCGCTCCAGTGTCGGGGCGACGATCAATTTGATGCTGGCGGCGACCTTGGCAAAGGGCACCACGGTTTTGGAAAACTGCGCTAAGGAGCCGGAAATTGTGGATACGGCAATTCTGTTAAACAGTATGGGTGCAAAAATTCGAGGTGCCGGTACAGAGACGATTCGGATTGAAGGTGTGACTTCCCTCCACGGTTGCGAACATACTCCGATCCCGGACCGGATTGAGGCCGGCACTTATCTGATTGCTACTGCCGCAATCGGCGGGGACGTGTTAATTACGAATGTTGTGAATGAGCATTTACGGATGTTACTGGTAAAACTGCGGGAAGCCGGGGCGGAAATCAGCGAGGGTGATAATGACCTGCGGATTATCAGTAAGCGGCGGATGAAAGCGGTGGATATTGATACAGCCGTTTATCCCGGATTTGTAACCGACCTGCAAGCGCCGTTTGGTGTGTTACTCTCCCAAGCCGAGGGGACCGGAATAATCCGGGAGACCATCTTTGATAACCGCTTTCGTTATATCGATGAGTTACGGCGGATGGGAGCTGAAGTTAAGGTAGAACGAGATACAGCCATTTTCCGGGGAGTGGAGCGGCTTTCCAGTGCTCCGGTGGAAGCTACCGATATCCGGGCCGGGGTGGCGCTAGTGATTGCCGGTTTAATGGCACAGGGCGAAACCCAGGTATCCGGTATCTATCACATTGACCGGGGCTATGAAAACTTCGAACAAAAAATGTTGCAGTTAGGCGCCAATATTAAGCGTTGTGACGATTAGGAGCATTTTCAAAGTGACACAAGAGATCCAGCTTTATGAAGGGGAACGGATTGATCGTTTGGGCTACCATGGCCTACGGATTATTCAAAATCCGGCTAAATTTAGGTTTACCATTGATGCCTTTTTATTGGCAGCAATGGTAAACCCTCGTCCCGAGCACCGTCTGGTTGACCTAGGGACAGGTGGAGGGGTACTGCCGTTGCTTTTGGCCGGGCAAGATACTCTCACTAAAATATATGGCCTGGAGATTCAGCCGCAATTGGTGGAAATGGCCCGCCGGAGTGTTCGGATGAATAATTTGACTAATAAGATTGATATAATAGAAGGAGATTTAAGAAATTTACCGGCTGATTTGGAACTGAACTCATTTGACCACGTTATCGCCAATCCCCCTTTTTATCCGGCAGGTAAAGGGGTACTCTCCGCTAATGCGGCTTTAGCAAAAGCCAAATTCGAAATCAGCTGTACACTGCCGGAACTTGTTAAATCCGCCAGCCGTTTGGTTAAAGGTAACGGTAAAGTAAGCTTGGTGTATCCGGCAGAACGTTTGGCGGAATTAATAGTTGCTTTGGGGCAACAGCACTTAACACCCAAATTGCTTTGTCTGGTCTACCCCAAGGAAGGGGAACGCGCTAATCTGGCTTTGCTGCAAGCCCGGCCCGGTGCGAAAAACGGATTGGAAATATTACCGCCGGTGATCATATCCGGCCCGGATGGGCAGTTTACCCCGAAAATGCAGCAAATTTTTGGCGGCGCTAAATTAACTTCACAATAAGGGGGACACCCCTTAAAACGGGGGCGATGGTTTGACTCTCTGGAGTCCGATCTATGACCGGCAGTTGCTGGATTACTATCAGTCTTTGCCCAGCTGGATTTTTAAATCCCAACGTTGGTTTGGGGATCGGAGTACTGAAACCAGATTGGATTTACATGCAACTTTCCAGTACCGCTCTTCTCAGGCTCAAACTGTCTACTTAACTATTAATCTTTTTACTCTTGAAGGGACTACGCCGTATTTTTACTACCTTCCCTTGTTAATCACCACCCAACCACAGCCGGACCGCAAACCACTTTTCAGCCGTGCCGATTACTATTTTTACGATGCCATTCCCACTATGGAGTATGTCGGCTGGATTGAACAAATGTTAGAGGTGGACCAACCGGCCGCACGTAGTGAAACCGGAGGCTGCTTGGTTTTTAGTCTTGATCCGCAGCTGGCCGGGACCAGCTTGAAGCTGCTTAGCAGTTCCAGCAATTCACTGCTGTTTGTCGCCCACCGCTACCTTTTAAAAAACTACCGCCGGATCTATCCCGGTCAAAACCCGGAATTACGGCTGGGTTTAGCATTAACTCGGTTAGGTTCGGATTATATTCCAAAGTTGCGGGGGTATTTTTCCTATCATCCTGTTGGGGACCAGGAATACACTTTGGGGTTACTGCAGGAAAAAATTGAACATCTGGGGACCGGCTGGCAAGTTTGGGAGCGGTTGCTTCAAAAGAAACTACCCGAGCAGCAGGCTGAATTGGTTAACCAGGCCTACCGGTTAGGTGAAACTTTAGCCGGATTACACCGGCAGCTGGCCGCAGTGGCCTACTTGGAAAACCGGTGGGTGGTTTTCCGGGGCGGACAGATTAGGGAACGGGTCAGTCAATTGTGTGAACTGGTCCGTTCCGAACTGGCTGGGGTAAACCCTAAATTGGCCGGTATGGTCTGGCAAAGCTTAAACCGGTTGGGCGCTAGGTTTAATTCTGACCAAAACTTGGGAAAGGCATTCCGGATTCATGGGGATCTGCATTTGGAGCAGGTACTGAAAACTGAAAACGCTTGGAAAATAATTGACTTTGAAGGTGAACCCCTTAAAACCATTACCGAACGGGAATCCTATGATTCGCCACTGAAAGACCTGGCTTCCCTGTTATGTTCGATCAGGTACCGGGTACAGACTTTGGTAACCGACACCAGCCGGGAATTGGAATGGCAACTCCAAAATAAACTGGTCCAGGGATACCTAGAAGCCTACCGCAGTTTCCAGGCTGATTTTTTGCCGGAAATATCCCAATTTGAGCCCTTAATCATCCTATTCCAGCTGGAACGGGTAGTTTATGAATATATTTATGAGTCCCAATACCGTCCGGATTGGGTGCAAATTCCCTTGATCGGTTTGGCCCGGCTGGTGGAATCCAGCGGAATTAATGAGGAGGAAACGCAATGAAAGTTACCTTGTTTACCAACGAATATCCTCCCAATATTTATGGGGGAGCTGGGGTCCACATCGATTATCTTTCCAGATTTTTAGCTAAATATATTGCTGTGGAAGTCCGGGCGTTCGGCATTAAAGAAGAAAACTACCCCAATCTTGAGATTAACGGCTTCTCCGGTTGGGAGGCACTGACTGAGGAGTTGCCGTTTTCCAAAGTATTACAGACACTTGCAGTGAATTTAGCCTTTAATAATCGGCCGCTCGATTCCCAGCTGGTCCATTGTCATACCTGGTATACTTTTTTCGCCGGTTTTTTAGCAAAAAAACTTTATAACCTCCCTTTAGTAGTGACCATGCATAGCTTGGAACCATTACGTCCCTGGAAGGCCGAGCAACTCGGTACCGGATATGCCTTGAGTACCTGGATCGAAAAAAACGGGGTGGCGGCGGCGGACCGAATTATCGCGGTCTCGGAGGAGATGAAGCAGGATCTGATCCGGCTTTATCAAGTTGATCCCCAAAAAGTAGCGGTTATTCATAATGGCATTGACTTACAACAGTACCAGCCGACCGGGGAACGGAGTTTTTTGGAGACCAATGGAATTAAAGAGCCCTATCTGCTTTTTGTAGGCAGAATTAGCCGTCAAAAAGGAATCTTCCAGTTGATCGAGGCCATGTCTTATTTAAAAGATACCGATTTAAAACTGGTTCTTTGTGCCAGCGCACCGGATACACCCGAATTAGAGGCCGAAGTCCGCCGGAGTGTTGCCGCTAATCCCAAGATTCTCTGGCTAAACCAAATGGTACCCAAAGATCAGGTAATCCAGCTTTACTCCCATGCCCGGATCTTTGTCTGTCCCTCGGTATATGAACCCTTTGGTATAATTAATCTGGAAGCTATGGCCTGCCAGACACCGGTGATTGCTTCACGGGTCGGAGGGATTAAAGAAGTCATAGTTGACGGGGAAACCGGAATTCTGGTCCCACCGGAACAACCGGCTCAGTTGGCAGCGGCTATCCGGGGGTTGCATGCCAATCCGGAACTGATTAAACGGTTTAAAATCGCCGGGCGTCGGAGGGTAGAGCAACAGTTTGGCTGGGATGTAATTGCCGGACGTACGATTCAACTGTACCAAAGTCTTTGCCATTGTTAACAAATTTTTTATCAGATCAGTAAAGAAATCAGTTAAGTTTTTGATCTGAAAAGCCGATAACTTAGAAGCAAAGCACTTTGGGAGGATGCAGCTCATAAGATAAAACCGGGGGTGATTTCGGAGATGCCGTCGGAAGCTGAGGAGCTGAAATCTTTAGATGATGAGCTGGTGGCAATGATTGCGACTTTAAGTAATAGTCAGCGGCTGTTGACTTTAAGTGCTTTGGATTATCAGTCGCTGGGACTGGCTAAGCGCCATGAGAAAGAGAAAGCAATTCAAATTGCTGATGATTTGCGTAAGGTTTTAGAAGTATTAATCAAATTGCTCAAGAAAAAGGTAGGTTGGTTAGCCAGCCGAATTGATTCCGAATGCTAAATCAAAGTTTATTAACGGATTAATAAAAAACTTGTACCGGAGCGTGTTTGCAATTGAAGAAAAGGATTTTAGTGGTAGACGATGCCGCAGTAATTAGGTTGATGCTTAAAAAAATTATCGAATCTGATGATTATGAAGTTGTTGGTGACGCCAGTAATGGTACAGAGGCAGTGGAAAAATATCAGGAGTTACACCCGGATCTGGTGACGATGGATATCACTATGCCGGATATGGATGGGATTCAAGCGGTTAAAGCCATCAAAAAGATTGACCCTAATGCCAAAATTGTGATGTGTTCGGCAATGGGTCAAAAGATAATGGTTTTGGAAGCGATTGAAGCCGGAGCGGCTAATTTCATCGTTAAACCCTTTGACGAAGTAAAAGTCAAGGAGGTATTGAAGAAGGTATTAGGATAAATAAAAAGTACGGCTGAAGGCGCCGTGCTTTTTAAATACTTATACCCTCAAAACAGTAGTTTGGCACCGGTAATGATTAAAATAATCCCACAAAGTTTGCCAGCGTCAAACGGAATTCTTTCCATTCCGAACCAACCGAAATGGTCGATGAGATAAGCGGTTAACAGTTGGGCCGCAATGATTGCCGTGGTTGAGAGGCCTACCCCCAGTTTAGAAATACTGCCGATTACCCCAAGCACAATTCCCACTCCGACAATCCCACCGGACCAAGCATACCACGGAACTGTTCCGGCCTTTTCAAAATTGCCGTTACCCATGATTAAGATCAATATTCCCGCCAAAATAGTCCCTGTCAAATGGACCACAAAAGTGCTCTCAATAAAGCCGATGATCTTCCCAAGGACACTGTTAAAGGTCCCCTGAATGGCCATAAACGAACCGGAAACCGCCGCTAACACCAGCGGCATGAAAAGATTTTTGCCCATTGATCCTCCTTGTCTCTTTTAACCAATCCGCCAGTTGTGGCTGATGCTTTTGTGATTAACTGTTTAAATCAGGAGTTAATTGCGATCTAGTTTTTCCATAATGGTTTATCATATCCCCCCTAAATCCAGGCATAGAATATATAGATTAGAAACCTTACAAAACTCTACCCACTCGGACGGTAACCGGATAATGACCAAAGCTTTTTGAAAGGGAACGGATTATGAGTATTGTTGTGGCGGCGCTGATCGGATTGGTAGCCGGAATTTCCGGAACTCTGCTTGGCGGATTGTTAATTTGTTACTTCGGGAGTAGTCTGTCCCAACAAAGTTTTCTCTTGGGAATCTCCGGTGGGATCATGGCCGCCGTGGTCTTATTTGACCTGTGGCCGGAGGCGTTACACCATGGCAGTATCCTTTCAACTATGGTTGGGGTATTCTTCGGATGGCTTTTAATCGTAAAATTTGAACTGGCCTTGAATTTAATCCCTGGGTATCGTCGGCGTAATTATGCCAGATTTGTTAAACTCGGGGTTTTACTGGGAGTAGGAATCGGATCCCACAACTTTCCTGAAGGGGTAGCCTTAGGTACAACCTATGCGGTTAGCCGAAATGTCTGGGATTGGCTAGGATTGGCCTTGCTGATGGCGGCGCATAATATTCCGGAAGGGATGGTGATGGCTTCTGCTTTTAAATTAGGAAAGGTCCGGTTTACCAAGATCATATTTTTATTATTTGCAGTAGAGCTCCCGATGGCTGTCGGGGGAAGTTGCGGAGCTCTATTGGGAGGAATTTCCGGTGTAATGGTCTCAACCTCATTGGGGTTTGCCGGAGGAGCAATGCTCATTTTAGTATTTAGAGATCTGTTACCACTGGCTAAGCAATTGGCGGGTTTTTTTTGGGTTGGTAGCGGTTTTGGGCTGGGTTTACTTTTAGGGACAGCCTTAGTAAAACTAATCTAAAAAACTTGTAAACCATGACATAAGTCACAAAGCAATTCATATAATATATAGTTCTTTGGTCTGGTTTGGTATGAAAAGGCGGGACTTTTTTAGTTTTCTACGGCAATCTTAAAATTTAAACCTTTCTTAGAATTATAGAATTTGTTTCATAAATAGGGTAGTCTGTTACGGTTCAGGAATTGCATAATTGATGATTTTAACTTTGGTGCCTGATATGGATAGCTATATCGTTGGGTTGTCCGCCATCAATTGTAGTTAATAGTTAAATAC
>DATCLA010000104.1:0-4970 GCA_036564195.1 Bacillota bacterium | reverse complement strand
CCTTAGTAAGTTAAACATATAGATAGTGTCTAAATTGAAATTACGATAATTAAGCAACTCCCATAAATAGCAATTAGTCTGTTAAAAACACAAAATTCTCGTAACATAACCGGTTTCAAAGCTAAAACCGGCGCCACCTCTTTTCCCGGAAGGAGAAAAACGGCGGTGGCACCGGAAACCTAAACTAAATTGCCAGCCGACTGGCGCGGCGGGCCTCGCCCTTAAAGGCCACGGATAAATAAAGGAGGTCCGGAATTTGTAATTCCGGCTGGTTTTGATCCTTTTGCCTGTTCGAAGAACTAAGGAACTTTCAGAAAAGGCTTTCAAAAAATTAAAACCAATCAAAGCAGTCCGCCAGCCTACCGAAACCAGTTTTACCCCAGCGTCTCAAAACTCAACTCCCCGGCCGACTCATCATAGTCCACCTTAACCGTCTGGCCGCTCAGAGCCTTGCTTTGTAGGATCATCCGGCCCAAAGGGGTCTCGATCTCCTTTTGAATCGCCCGTTTCAGCGGCCGAGCACCGTAGACCGGGTCATAACCTACCTGGATCAGATAATCTTTAGCGCTTTCGCTAAGCTCTAACCGAATATGCCGCTCAGCCAGACGGTCACGCAGCAGATTCAGGTGAATTTCAATGATCTGCTTTAAGTGGGCTACGGATAACGAGTGGAAGACAATGGTCTCATCCACCCGGTTCAAAAATTCGGGCCGGAAATACTGGCTCAACTCCTTCAGTACCGCCGCTTTCATCTGTTGGTAACCTTGTTCTTCGCAAGAACCCTGGTACTCCAAAATCCGTTGGCTTCCGATGTTGGAAGTCATGATTACAATGGTATTTTTAAAGTCAACGGTTCGGCCTTGGCTGTCGGTGAGACGGCCGTCATCCAATAACTGGAGCAACAGATTGAAGACGTCGCGGTGGGCTTTTTCAATCTCGTCAAATAGCAACACCGCATAAGGACGGCGCCGGACGGCCTCGGTCAACTGACCGCCTTCTTCATAGCCCACATAACCGGGAGGGGCGCCAATCAGCCTGGCAACAGTATGTTTTTCCTGGTATTCGGACATATCGATCCGCACCATCGTATTAGCGTCATCAAACAGAGCCTGTGCCAGGCTGCGGGCTAATTCGGTTTTACCAACCCCGGTGGGACCCAAAAAGATAAAGGACCCAATCGGACGGTTCGGGTCCTTCAACCCCGCCCGAGCCCGGATTACCGCCTCTGCCACCGCGGTCACCGCCTCGTCCTGACCAATCACCCGTTTGTGCAGTTCATCTTCAAGATGGAGCAATTTTTGTACTTCGCCTTCTAACAATTTGGCCAACGGAATCCCCGTCCAGCTGCTGACCACCTGGGCAATGTCTTCCTCATCCACTTCCTCTTTTAACAGCCGTTCGCCACCGGATTGCTGTTCCAGTTGTTCTTGGGCTTCTTGTAATTGTTTTTCTAAAGCAATTAACTTACCGTATTTAAGTTCCGCTGCCCGGTTCAGGTCATATTGCAACTCTGCCTGTTCCACCTGGGACTTGGTGGTTTCAATCTCCTCCCGCAGTTGTCGCAGACGGTGTACCCCCTCCTTCTCCTTTTGCCAGCGGGCTTTTAAGGCGTTGGATTGTTCCCGCAGATTGGCCAGTTCCTCTTCTAACCGCTCCAGCCGTTCTTGCGAAGCCAGGTCAGTCTCTTTCTTCAACGCTTCCCGCTCAATCTCCAGTTGCATCACACGCCGCAGTAATTCATCCAGTTCCTCAGGCATGGAATCAATCTCTGTCCGTAGTTTGGCAGCTGCCTCGTCTACCAGGTCAATAGCCTTATCAGGTAAAAAGCGGTCTGCGATATAACGATTGGAGAGCACTGCCGCGGCGACCAGCGCTGCATCTTTGATTCTGACCCCGTGGTGTACTTCATAACGCTGCCGCAACCCCCGTAGAATCGAGATCGTATCCTCCACCGTGGGCTGATCCACCAGGACGGTTTGAAACCGCCGCTCCAGGGCGGCATCTTTCTCAATATATTTCCGGTACTCATCCAAAGTAGTGGCCCCGATACAGTGGAGTTCACCCCGGGCCAGCATCGGCTTTAACAAGTTACCGGCGTCCATAGCCCCCTCCGCTTTACCGGCTCCCACTACCGTATGTAATTCATCGATAAACAGGATAATCTGTCCTGCCGACTGTTGCACCTCTTTTAAAACCGCCTTTAAGCGTTCTTCAAACTCACCGCGGTACTTAGCGCCGGCAATTAGGGCCCCCAGATCCAAAGAGACTACCCGCTTATTTTTCAAGCCGTCCGGCACATCATTTCGGATAATCCGTTGTGCCAGTCCTTCAACGATGGCGGTCTTACCGACTCCCGGTTCTCCGATGAGAACCGGGTTGTTCTTGGTCCGGCGCGACAATACCTGGATTACCCGGCGAATCTCCTCATCCCTGCCGATTACCGGATCCAGTTTGCCCAACCCGGCCTGCCTGGTCAGATCGCGGCCATATTTTTCTAAGGCTTCATAAGTACTTTCCGGATCCGGCGAGGTTACCCGCTGATTACCGCGGACTGCCTTAATCGCCAGGAGCAACCGTTCCCGGTTTAGCCCCAATTCCCGCAGCATCCGGCCACTAAAACCCCGGTCTTCCAACAGTGCCAGTAACAGATGTTCAACCGAGATGTATTGGTCATTTAACCGCTTGGCTTCGTCTTCGGCATCGGCAAACAACCGGTTTAACCGGCCGGTGATATAGATTTGGGTACCGGCGTTTTCGCCGTGAACCACTACCTTGGGTAATTTCTCCAGTTCCTGCAGTAACTTTTCCAGCACCAGCTTTGGCTCGATTCCTGTCTTCGCGATTAGGTTCGCAGCCAATCCGTCTTCCTGCTCCAAAAGCGCTGCAAACAGATGCTCCACATCCACCTGCTGATGGCCGCGCCGCGCCGCCGTGTTTTGAGCCTCACCGATTGCTTCCTGAATTTTGATTGTTAATTTATTAATATTCATCATTACCCCTCCTAAAACCAGTGGCGCCCCAGCCAGTTAAAATCTATATGTGTTAATTCTGTATTTTATAACGTTTTATTGCCGGTTTAGTTCGCAAAATAACTGCCGGTGCTAAATATTTAACAAAAAAGACCGCGGTTTTTAACCACGGCCCGTTCGGTAGAAGCCAAAAACGTTGATCCATTGATCCCAAATTACCGAAGACGACGGATCAGTAGCCCGCTTTTGATCTCCAGATCAGCCTTGTTAGGGGAATCATGTCTCCAGCTGCATTAAGACTAAATTTCGCCATTTGTTACCATCATTAATAATTTCGGCATTAACCGTGAATCCATTGATAGATAAATCCGCTGCTGGAAGGCAAGATAAATTCCGGAAAATAACCGTCGGTGCGGATCCGGTCGGATTCAAAATCTTCCGGGTAGATACCGTTCAGGTCAGCGCGTTTGACCCAAGTTCCCGCCCGACCGAAATTAACCCCGACAGTTACATTATAAGGTTCAAAGTTCAACATAACCACCAGCCGGTCCTGTGCCGCAGCAGTCGGAACTGCTACCCAGCCGATCACCGCGTGGTCCCGACCTTCCGGCAACCAAGGCCCGATAATAAATTGAAACCGGCCTTCACCAATGAAGTCGGAACCGGCCATCCGCAGTCCCGCTAAATTACGGCGCAAATGAATCAACCCGCTGACCCACTGAAAAAAGGCATGGTCTTCCAGATTTTTCGGCCATTCAAACTGCACCCGGTTTCGCTCCCGGTAAAGGTTAAACTCCTGCCCCATATAAATCATAGGCTGGCCCAGGGCAACCATGGTAGCCATCAAGGCCAGCCGCGCCTTCCGTTCCTGAGCGGCGCTGGTCTGCAAGAAGAAGCCATCGGTCCCTACCTCAAAGGGAATACTGTTTTCATCATGGCTTTCACAATAATTGATCACATTATTGGTGTGAGCCGCATAAAAGTCACGGCAATAATAGAAGATCGTTCCCAAATGGCTCGGGGAGTCATTGGTCCAGTCCTGATAAACCCCTTCTCTGGTCAAAGCCTTGATCTTGTCGTGAAACGGGTCGCACCATTGGGCAAAACCGTTCCAGCCTTCGTTATTCAAGTCAGTCTCATTGGGGAGGTTTTCTGCAATCAGGATACAGTCGGGTTTAAAACCACGACCCCGGATCTCATATTCCAGCCGCTGCAAAAACCGGTGGTCCATCCATCCCGAGTGGGTTGCGTCAAACCGGAACCCGTCCACCCGGTACTCGGTTAATAACAGCTTGCAAATATCGATCAGATAGTTTTGCACCTCTTCGCGTTCAGTCGCAATCCGATTTCCCCAAGGCGTACTGCCGCTGAAATAAAACCCTCCCGGTGTTCCGATATCAATAATCTCCCAAAGCGGATTGAATGAATTAGAGGTATGATTGAACATCAGATCCAGCAAAACCGCCAAACCGTGTTGATGGGCTACGTCCACCAATTCCCGGAATTGGTCCGGGGTTCCAAAGTCCCGCTCAATCGCAGCAAACCCGCAGGGGTCATAACCCAGTGTTGTCGGCCCCTGCAGAGAAGGTGCTTCGGAAGTCGGCATTAACTCCAAGGCATTAACTCCCAAGCGTTCAAAGTAACCGGCTCGGATCCGCCGGATGATCCCGGCGAATTTTCCTTGTTCCTCCAGGGGGATATCCGGATCCCCTTCAGTAAAACCGTAGACATTCAACTCATAGATAATCAGCGAAGCTAAATCAGGAGTCCGCCAGTCAGTCGCCTGCCAGTGAAACCGGGAGGGGTCCACCACCAAACTGTAATTTTTAACAAAATCAGCTCCGTAGCTACGGGTAAAAGGATCAGTGACATATTTGAAGGGACGGCGGTTTTCCGCTAAGGGTACCCCACCGACGACAAAGAATTGGTATTCCCAAACCTCCGGTTCCCGGCCGGAAGGAGGTAGGTACCGGCCCAGCCACAGATTGGGCTGGTCATAAT
>DATCLA010000103.1:0-3477 GCA_036564195.1 Bacillota bacterium | reverse complement strand
CTGCTGAACATCCCAAATGCATGACGGAGATTGCCAAAAGTGAAACTATCATCAGCCGGCAATTAAAACTATTACAGAAATATGGAATAACAGAGGTGATTGTCACAACTGGACTTTTTGACCGTGTTTTGATGGATTATTGCCGAAGTCTTAATTTATCTTTGCGGATTATTTTTGTAAATAATCCTTTATATGCCCAGACTAATTATATTTACTCCATTTATCTGGCAAGACAATATCTCGATAATGATTTATTACTAATGCATGGAGATTTGGTTTTCGAAGATGAAGTATTGCAGGGACTTATAGAGCAGTCACTCAGTTGTATGACGGTAAGTTCAACACTGCCCTTACCGGTTAAGGATTTTAAGGCAGTGCTTAGCCATAACAGGATTATTAAAATTGGTATTGAATATTTCAAAGATGCTATGGCCGCACAACCTTTGTACAGATTAAAACATAGCGATTGGCAGGTGTGGCTTGAACGGATCATTGATTTTTGTCAACAGAACCGTGTTAACTGTTATGCGGAAGATGCGTTTAATGAAGTTTCCGCTTGTTGTCAACTATATTCTTTTGATGTTAGGGATCAGCTTTGCAGTGAAATTGATACCCCGGAAGATTTGGCGGTAGTCAAGAAAAGATTGGCACATCTATGAGAAATATTATCCATGGGGAGAGAACGCTAATGAGCAAAACCGTATACATGTGTTTCAGTACCGATGTGATCCATGGTGGTCACATTTCCATTATCCAAAAGGCAGCTACATTGGGAGAATTAACGATCGGGCTTTTAACTGATGAAGTAGTTGCCAGTTATAAACGTTATCCGGTTTTAAGATATGAAGAAAGGGTTAAGTTGTTTGAAAGCATTAAAGGAGTAGCCAGGGTTGTCCCTCAACACACTCTCAGTTATGCCGATAACTTGCGAAAATTTAAACCGGATTACGTTGTCCATGGCGATGATTGGCAGACCGGATTTCAAAAGCCCATTCGTGATGAAGTTATTGCTGTTTTAAAAGAGTATGGGGGAGAGTTGGTTGAATTTCCTTATTCGCATAGAGAGGAATATGAGCGTTTAGAGCGCAGCCAAAGGGAGCAACTGGCGATCCCTGATATCCGCCGTGGCAGATTAAGAGAATTACTTACAATGAAACCTTTGGTAAATGCTATTGAAGCGCACAGTGGACTCACGGGTTTAATTGCGGAAAAGACGAAAGTGCTTAAGGATGGTAAAATCTATCAGTTCGATGCGATGTGGGTATCCAGTCTTTGTGATTCCACGGCAAAAGGGAAACCCGACATCGAACTGGTTGATATATCAACGCGGTTGCATACGGTTGATGAAATAATGGATGTGACAACGAAGCCAATCATTCTTGACACTGATACTGGAGGGTTAATCGAGCACTTTGTTTATAACATCAAAACAATTGAACGGATGGGTGTTTCCGCAGCTATTATTGAAGACAAAACCGGACTGAAGAGGAATTCTCTATTTGGCAATGATGTTGTTCAGACTCAAGATAGTATTGAAAACTTTTGTGCTAAATTATCAGCTGGGAAAGCGGCGCTAAAAACGAAAGACTTCTTTTTGATCGCCAGAATTGAGAGTCTAATCCTGGAAAAGGGAATGGATGATGCTCTTAAAAGGGCTTTTTCCTATGTCAAGGCGGGCGCTAATGGGATTATGATTCATTCACGCAAGAAAGATCCGGCAGAGATCTTCGAATTCTGTGAGAAATTCCGTTCGGTCGAAAAATGTGTTCCACTGGTAGTGGTACCAACGACCTTTAATTCGGTAACAGAAGATGAGTTTGCCCGGCGTGGCGTTAATATTGTTATTTATGCCAATCACCTGACGAGAAGTGCATTTCCGGCTATGAAGAAGGTGGCAGAGACAATTTTAACTCATCGTCGCGCACTAGAAGCTGAGGAGATGTGTATGCCCTTTAAAGAAATTATTACTTTGATTCCTGAAGATTACTAGGAAAGTGTATGGTGGCTTTTTATGAAGAGGATAAGCATTCCGGGTGAGGTTTTTTGGGGAACAGCCACTGAGTTTCGTGATGTTAGTCTGCAAGAACTAACTGGGAAAAAAGTATTATTGCTCATGAATTCATCTGCGGTAAGCCGTTTATCCCTAGATAATTGGCTGAGCGAATTAAAACAAAAGACACATCTCACATGGATACGGCAGGTTCCTCCAAATCCAACCCATATAGATGTGTATAACAAGCTATGCCAGATCAAAGGTTTTCTTCCTGACGTGGTTTTTGCCATTGGTGGTGGCAGTACAATAGACTTAGCCAAGTGTTGCGTTGGGCTTAATTATTTAGCTACTATGGAGCAGTTTTCGGCAGAGGATGTTAGGCAGGCGATTCGCAGCAAAGAGTATTTAAAGTATCCTGTTTTGATTCCTATTTATGCTTGTCCGACCACGGCGGGAACTGGTTCTGAGGTGACACAATGGGCAACGGTTTGGGATGGGGAGGGAGTGGCCAAGTATTCAATTGACGCTCCTTACCTCTGCCCCAAACGGGCTTATATCGTCCCGGAATACACAATTTCGATGCCCCGGCGGCTTACGTTATCCACCGGACTGGATGCTTTCTGTCAGGCAATCGAGGCATATTGGGCCAAAGCCAGCAATCCAATGGTGAAAGAAATCTCGAAAGCCGCATTAAGATTGCTTGTTCAGTATTTACCACTTGCCCTTTCCGAACCTTCCAAATTATACTATCGAAAAAAGGTCTGTTTAGGCTCCTTATTTTCCGGATTGGCCTTTTCTAATACGCGGACAACCGCCTGTCATTCAATTTCTTACCCTTTGACGATGCGTTTTGGAATAGAACATGGCTTGGCTTGTGCACTAACTCTTTCAGAGGTTATGAAGATTAATCTTCCGGCAATTAGTGGAGCAGAGGAATTATTAGAAGTTTTAATGGTTAAAAGTGCCGATGAATTGCAGGAATGGCTGGAGCGAATTAGTAGCGGGATAGTTAAATTCAGGTTGTCATCCTTTGGAATTCGAAAAGAGGATCTGTCTGAGTTAGCGAGGATGTCTTTTACTTTAGGCCGGATGGATAATAATCCTGTTGAGCTTACTCAGGAAAAGGTAAAAAGAATATTGGAATCGGTTTTATGATTTTTATCAGGAATGAACTGGGACCTACTCTTCTTTTAAAGTTTCTGGTGTAGCTGCTGCCTATTTGAGCGAACTGTAGATCCGTAAGTTGAAGGAGAGCTGTTGTTTACGACTGAGGCAATGGCCCTTGGGAGAGGTTATCTACTCCAGAGTTAATCGATTCTATCAAGAAAAACATTACAAAGAGAGCGGCTGCTGGCGAAGTGCCCGGAGTGGAGAAGATTAACGCCCATATTAAAGAGAAACCGGTGCAAAACCGGTGATTAATGAGGCAAGACCAATGAGTAATAAGACAAAACCGATGATTAATGCCTTTATTCGTGCGGATT
>DATCLA010000102.1:0-8403 GCA_036564195.1 Bacillota bacterium | reverse complement strand
ATCATATTGTGAAATTAATTTAATTAACTTTTCGTTGTTATTAATTAAATTCCTTCTCAATTTGATTATAATTTTTAGAAAAAATAGATTTTTGCACAATATGCAACGATGTCTCATTTTTACATTTCTGCCTCTAAATATTTAAATAGTAGTAACTTTTTAAACCAGCGCTTAAATTATATTTCTGTCACAAATTACTGATTTGCTATTCTTCTTAAAATTAAAAATAAAAAATGCATCAATACGGTTCTGGTAAACCTTATTGATGCATACGAATGTCTTATTTTATATAAGATGGACTAAATATTTAACCCATACTTTCACATCCTGAAACCTAGATGTAAATCACAACTCAAAAAAGCGGTTCAGCTTAGCAACTTGAAAAGCTATGCCACTTTTAAGTTTAATCCAATAATATAGGGATATTTTTTATCCTCCCGCCACCAAAGCCTTTTTCCTTTGCACATACCCGTTTAAAAACCGTTCAATCCGGGCAAAAGCATCTTGCAGTAACTCCAGATCCGGCAAGAAGACAATCCGGAAATGGTCCGGTTCCGGCCAGTTAAAACCGGTACCCTGGACTAAGAGTACTTTTTCCTGCTCCAGCAGGTCATAAACCAACTGCACATCATCTTGGATATTAAAACGGGCGGTGTCAATCTTGGGGAACAGATAGAGTGCGCCCCGAGGCTTCACGCAGGAAAGCCCGGGAATTTGATTCAGACGGCGCCAGGCGTATTCCCGTTGCTGATAAAGCCGACCATCGGGAAGAGTTAACTCTCGGATACTGTCAAAGTTATTTAAGGCAGTGGCAATGGCGTACTGCGCCGGCACATTGCTGCACAGTCGCATTGAAGACAGCATGTTCAAACCTTCAATATAATCTTTAGCAATGGCTTTGTTACCACTGATCACAAACCAACCGGCCCGGTATCCGGCAACCCGGTGTGACTTGGACAGGCCATTAAAGGTAATACACGGCACTTCATTAGTTAAGGAAGCAATTGAGGTATGCTCAGTGCCATCATAGAGGATGTTGTCATAGATCTCATCGGCAAACAGGATCAGGTTATGAGTAACTGCCAAAGCCACAATCTGTTGCAGTACTTCCCGGGGATAAACGGCACCGGTGGGATTGTTCGGATTAATGAGGACGATTCCCTTAGTACGGTAGGTAATTTTCCGTTCCATATCCCGAAGGTCCGGATACCAATTGGCCAGTTCATCACAGCGGTAATGGACGGCGGTCCCGCCGGCCAGGTTGACTGCTGCAGTCCACAGTGGGTAATCCGGAGTTGGGATCAACACCTCGTCTCCGTTATTCAACAGCCCCTGCATGGTCATGACAATCAATTCACTGACCCCGTTGCCGATATAGACATCCTCCACCCCGGTACCGGTTATCCCTTTGCGGCGGTGATATTCTACAATCGCCTGCCGGGCCTGGTAAATTCCTTTGGAATCCGAATAGCCGTGGGCCCGGGCTAAATTGGCGGTAATCTCGTTTAAAAGATCTACCGGAGCCTCAAATCCGAAGGGTGCCGGATTGCCGATATTCAGTTTCAGGATCCGCTCTCCCGCATCCTCTAACCGCTTGGCTGCATCCATCACCGGGCCGCGGATATCATAGCAGACATGCTCAAGTTTACTGGATTTTTGAAAACAATTCATCATCTTCCCCCCAAAACTTAACTATTTGAGGGAATTGCATAATTACCTTATAAAACCTCCATCACAATCTATAGTGACTAGTCCGGATGTATCTATCAATAAAGCTTAAATCAGGAATTATGCAATTCCTTTATCTAAAATGAACTAAATATTGAACACTAACTTCGGATCCAAACAGCCGGATCTAACTAACCATTAAAGCGTTTAGTCCCATTGACCAAGTCCGGCAATAGGTTTCACTTATCCCATTGAACTTAGTTGCCTGCCCTGTTTTCAGGCAGAGCAACCCTGCAACTCCCGAATCACAGCGCCGATAATTTGAAAACCCTGTGCCATTTCTTCCGGCGTCACCCGGGAAATTCCCAGTCGAAAGGTATTTTGCCCGGTACCGTCGGTATAAAAGATATCCCCCGGCATAAAGACCACTCCTCTTTGGTAGCACCGGGCCAAGAGCTCCCTGGCGTTTAAATCTGGTTCTAACTCGATAAAGATATGCAGGCCGCCTTCCCCCCAGACCTTCCGGGCCGGAATATACTGCCGGGCCAGTTGGGCTGCAACTCGGTGCCGTTCTTTATAAACTTTCCTGGCTTTGCGCAGATATCGTTCAAAACCACCGCTTTGCAAGTATTCATAGAAAGCCGCCTGATCCGGAAAGGAGCAGTGAATATTATAACTACGTTTTATGCTTTCCAGATAGGAAATTAACTCCCGATCACCCATCACCCAGCCCAAGCGCAATCCGGGAAAGAGGATCTTGGAAAAACTACCCAAGTAAATCAGGTGATTATCCGGACCGGCAAAGGCCATAAGCGGTGCCAGATGCGCTCCGGAGTACCGTAGTTCCTCATTGAACCCGTCTTCAATAAGGGGGGTGGCGTAACGGGTAAAGAGCCGCACCACTTCCTGACGACGTTCGGCGGAAAGCACTAACCCGGTAGGATTGTGATAAGAAGGGATCAAAAAGCCACAGGCTACCGTCTGACTCTTTAAAGCGCTCTCCAATTCCGCTAAATCCAGCCCGTCTTCATGGACAGTGATGCCGCAAATCTCCAATCCGGCCAGTTTCATGATTTTAATCGCAGTATTATGAGTCGGATTTTCACAGATCACCCGGTCGCCCGGTCGGGTAATTGCCGCCAAAACCAGGTGTAACCCTTCGGTAAATCCATTGGTGATCAAAAGGTCCTTCCCGGCGGGATCAACCCCTTTATTCTTCATGTAACCGGTGAGATAATCCAAAAGCGGTCGGTACCCCTGGGCATAACCGTAATTTAACAATTTAGCGCCTTCCAGAGCCATCCGGTCCAACCAGGCCCGTTTAAACTCGTCAACTTCAAACAGTCCGGGATCCGGGGCGATGCTCTTAAAGGAGATCATCCCCTTTTTCCACTTTAACTCCTTCTTTTCAATATCTAAAGCCGTTGCCTTCCGGGCATAATCACTGACTAATTTTGTCCAATCCAGCCGGAGCCGGGCAGTTTGAGGCTTTTTGCATGCGACCGCAGCCACGAAAGCGCCCTGACCTTTAACAGTATAAATAAACCCGTCTTCCTCTAGGTATTGGTAGGCCTGGATTACCGTATTGCGGCTGACTTTCAGGACTGCTGCCAACTCCCGAGTGGCCGGCAACCTGACTCCGGCCTGGTAAATCCCTCCCAGAATCGCTTCCTTTAAATAATCCCTAATCTGCAAATAGGCCGGGCGACTGCTTTCCAGCTTGAAATCATTAAACATCGTTTTAACCTCTCGATCCTATTTTGCCACAAACCCTCCATGAAAGAAAGAACCACAAACCAGTAATTTTCAAACGGTTGTGGTCTGATTCTAAACATTATTCTGTAAATAATATGAATCCCCTGCTTAATCTGACTATCAATTTGAGCGGTTTGATAACAGGGCCGGGATTAAGATGAAACTAAACCTTTCGTAATGGGCCAAATATTGGGCAACTTTCTCCTGCTCAATGACAACTTTCAGGGTTCTCCTCCTAAAAATCAATTACCGTTTTCGGACTGAAACTGCGGCTGTTTCAGGAGTTCCTCGACAATTTCCTCAAAAAATCCCAAACAAATGTCGTTAACTGCTTCGATCTTCCCTTCATCGCCCAGCTGAGCGACTTCGGGCCTAAGCGGCAACCGGCCTAATAAAGGGATGCCGGTATTCCGGGCGACTGCAGCGGCAGTACTTTTCCCGAAAATCTCAGTTTTTTTGTTACATTCGGGACATTCAAAATAACTCAAATTTTCAATCAGCCCTAAAATCGGGATTTGCAGCTTCTCCGCCATATGAATCGCTTTTTTGACAATCAGCGCCACCAGTTCCTGGGGCGAGGTAACCACGATTAAGCCTGACAACGGCAGAGACTGCATTACCGTTAACGGGACATCACCGGTTCCCGGGGGCAAGTCCACCACCAGAAAATCTAACTCACCCCAGTCCACTTCTTCAAAAAACTGCTTGACCACTCCGGCCAGGAGCGGCCCGCGCCAAATTACCGGTGCATCTTCTTGCTCCAGCAAGAAATTGATGGACATTAATTTTGTGCCTTTGACCGACACTTTAGGCTGAATAATATTACCGATTGCTTCTGCCCGCCCTTTAACACCGAAAAGCTTCGGGATACTGGGACCGGTAATATCCGCATCTAAAACCCCAACTTTAAACCCTTTTTGAGTTAATCCGGAGGCTAACAGGGCCGTAACCGACGATTTGCCCACTCCTCCCTTACCACTCATCACCGCGATCACTTGATTAATCGTGCCATAAGGGTTATGGAGTTTTGCGAAAACCTGTTCCTTAGTACTCTCGGATTCAACCATTTTGTTCACCTTTCTTTTTTCTTTACAATTCTCAATCTCTGGGTAAAATATGTATTTAGGGCATAAGCCCAAAATTATTCTAGCTCTTTTAGAGATATAAGTCAACCACCTTATTATTGTGAAACCAAAGCCAGTTTCTTTAAATCATTATAACTTGAATTACCTGTTTAAATATTGCAGCTTAGCTATGATAAAACAGCTGGCCTCATTTTAAAAATCAGAACTGCTATATTTATTATAGGTAGATTATTATAATATGGAAGGCTTTCCAGATTCCTATTTGGTTATTTAAAGAAAAAAGGCTAAGGTAAATTTTCTTAGCCACCCACTTCTTGGTATAAATACGGTAAACCTCTTCCCCTACCGGCCCGACCCGTGCCGCCAACAATTGCCGCCACAAAACCGTTTCCCTCTTTCATATTGACAAATCACTTCTTTAGAGCTGCAATAGGGGCATTCATAAGCTCCGTCCCGGATTTTCTGAAAGTTTTCATAACTCTCATTCCATTCTTTGTGACAGTTCTGACAGACTACCGGACAAATATTACTGGTAAAATTACCGCCTTCGATCCGGAGCGCTTTGCCACCGATTAGAGCATCGGCAACCTTCTGCCGGGCAGTGATCAAAATCCGCTGAAAGGTTTGGCGGGATACTTCCATTTTGGCGGCACACTCCTCCTGTTCCAACCCTTCCAGATCTTTCAACCGTAAAGCTTCCAGTTCTTCGATTTTTAAAACATTCTCCGCCATCTCACATTTGGGAATTCCGGTTGGGATAAAATACCGCACCCCGGGGATAAACGCTACTTTCCGCCATTTAACCGGCCGTGGCATGAAAATCAACTCCATCGGTTTGAGGTTAATCTTATCATCTTCACCAAATTCATAAAAAGTTAAATTTGATTGTATTAAAATTTGGGGCATATATCAAATAATACAGCACCTGAAATTCCTTTACCAAACAGCAGTTTTCCGAAAATCAAAGCAGGACGCCCGGCCTAATCCGAACGTCCCCTTTAGATTCATTGTTGATCCGCAACCTTTAACCGTGCCGACGTATCCCGGTAACAATTGGCATAATACTCAATAATTTGACTACGACGGATAATACCGATAAAGGTCCCTTCATCATCCACCACCGGCACGAAATTTTGGGTAGCCGCTAAAGAAAGTAAATCCTCCATTTCTGCATTGATGTGTACCGGCACATGGTCAGAACGCCGGGCGATCTCAGCTAACCTTACTTTTTCGGTTCCGGAAAAACTCAACCCCGGAGTGTTCTTCATCTTCCATAACAGGTCGCCTTCGGTGAGCGTCCCAACATACTTACCAAATTCATCGACAATTGGAATTGCGGTATAACGGTGATATTCCATCTTTTCCAACGCCTGCCGCATACTGCACTTCAACGGTAAACAGACCACTTCTTTCTTAGGTAAAAGAAAAAAGGCAATATTCATTTTTCATCCCCTTTGGTTGTTGATCAAACTACCTCTATCATGCTAAACGCTTTAAAACTAAAATTGTTTCACCTGTTTTCACCAATTAAAGCTTAACCGGTACCAGCTTTCCTTCCCTTTCCAGGCTAAGTTTTGACTGTAGTAGCCGAAGTTTTTAAGAGACTTCTCAAAATGCCCAAGACTTTAATTTTACCCAATCTGCGACAAATTTACCTTCTGATTAAAAGTTTAGCACTCAGCGGGGTTAAAAACAGTTTTTACATAATTAGGTATTAATGTTAAAATAATCCTAATATGATTTTACAATCCACCGCAAGGAGTGATCGGGATGAAGTATTTAAGAATCATTTTAACTTTATTAATTTTAACATCATTGCTGTGGCCCGGAAACTGTTTGTCAACTTTTCAGGTGGTTAATGCGGCAATTAATACTGCCGGTATCTGTGGAGTCAATAATCCTCATATCTGGTGGGACAGCCAAGCCTACACCGCTTTGGATACTATTAAAAAATTTGGTTTTAATGCCGTACGGATTGTCTGGCAGACCAACGGGACTGCCGCCAGGCTCAAACAAATTATCGATCGCTGTAAAACCCTGGGGCTGAAACCGATTCCGGAGTTACATGATGTAACCGGCAGCAGTAAGGTAACAGATCTGGAACAGATGGTCAACTATTGGATCGGGTGCAAATCTGTTTTAACCAGTGATATTTGGATTAACATCGCCAACAAATGGAACCCTGACAGCGGCACAGCCTGGTGTAATGCCTACAAAAGCGCAATAACGGCAATGCGTAATGCCGGAATTACCAATCCTCTGGTAATTGATGCTCCCGATTGGGGTCAAGACACCGGTTGTATCAAAACTTACGGTCGAGAGTTACTGGCCCATGATCCTCAGCAAAATATCATCTTCAGTATCCATATGTACAGTGGTTGGAATAGTCAGCATAAAATCCGCAGTGAACTGACAGCCCTTAAAAAACTCGGCTTACCGCTGCTCATCGGAGAGTTTGGCTATAATGCCAATAACGGTAATAACAGCCTTAACTGTAAAGTGGATGCAGCTGATCTCATTGCTACCTGTAACGAACTGGGCATCGGTTACCTGGCATGGTCCTGGTGCGGCAACAATCCCGATCTTGCCTGGCTGGACCTGACCAACAACTGGGATGAATTGACTGACTGGGGCCAACTGGTTGTCCAGGCGATGCAAAAAAGCAAGGCTCCGAATTCTTCAGCCCCACCCGGCAAGGTTGTTTTAGCTGATTTTGAAAGTAATACCGAAAATTGGAGTGGGTTCGGTATTTCCGGCGGACCGTGGGTGACTAATGAATGGCAGGTTAGCGGCAGGTATTCCTTAAAAGCTGATATTTCCTTAGGAGCGGATAAACAATTCTACCTAGCCAAAACCGGGGCCTTCGATTTCTCGGGAAAAACCCAACTTAAAACCGTAGTCCGCCATGCACCCTGGGGCAAGCTTGGAACCGGTATACAAGCCAAACTGTATGTGAAGACCGGTAACAGCTGGACTCGGTATGACAGCGGGACAGTCCCGGTCAATTCCAACCCCGGTACTACTTTGACTCTGGACTTAACTAACCTCGCTAATTTAAATGATATTAAAGAATACGGGGTACAATTCACCTCGGGCGCCGGTTCGGGAGGTACCTCTGCGATCTATCTTGATTATGTGACTTTACAATAACAACCAAAATAGCCCTGAAACAGTCAAAATTTATTTCAGTGACTGGAATTCAGGGCTACATAATTTAGTAAATTGCATAATTACCTTTAATATTTAAATCAGGCAAAATCCGCCCAATTGTTACTGAGCAGACCGTTACTACTTGCAAAAAGACTGCTGTAAGTCCCGACAAAACTGCCGGCAACATCAGGACTGAAGCTCCATCCGCGCACCGGGCCGGTGGCGAGTTCTTGAGTTACTTCGATTAAACCAAAATATAAACGGTAATCCTGACCATGAGCGATTACTTTTAGACATATTCGTCACCCCGGCGCAACGCTTGACCTGACCTTAGTCAAGTGTAACTTAATGGTATTAAGAGTTCCGGTAAAGTGTTTCACTTGATAGGCCCTGTTATCCCTTTAAAGCTCCAGCCAGTGTAGTCCCTTCGATAATCTTCTTATGGAAGATTAGATATAAAATTATCGTCGGGGCGGCGGAGATAATTACCCCGGCGGCATATTGCGGGAAATAGTTCGCCCCCAGATTACCGATAAACTGAGCGATCCGCAGTTGCATCGGGAAGCGGTCTTGGGTATTAAGTAAAATCAGTCCAATTAAATAGTCGCTCCAGGCTCCCATAAAAGTCAGCAATGTTGCCAGGATGGTGGCTGACTTGGATAAGGGAAACATGATTTGGAAAAAAGTCCGCCAATGTCCGGCACCGTCAATCCGGGCCGCCTCCATCAACTCTCCGGGCAGGGTC
>DATCLA010000101.1:0-3412 GCA_036564195.1 Bacillota bacterium | reverse complement strand
GCTCATAGCTACGTTTCAACCCACGCCCCCGCACGGGGGGCGACGTTAAATTCGGTGGGCTGAGTAGTATCCCAGATACAGTTTCAACCCACGCCCCCGCACGGGGGGCGACCTGGGGCCAATTGCCGCCGGTGACTACCGAAGGGTTTCAACCCACGCCCCCGCACGGGGGGCGACGCTTTAAGCCTTGGGTCGAGAGCAGGGAGCCATCAAACCTAAATAGAATATCGCCCGGTTGGATAGCTAGGGGGATGGGGGCGGAGCTACCGCCGACTTTGATTTTGTCTGCTTCAATCGAAATTATTTTCGCGCTGTCAATAAACGCCTCTTGTACCGCCGCCACATACGCCTCGATGCTCCCCGCTGCGAAATGATTGGCTACCAAAGACTGCGCCGCAATTTCTGCTGCACCAATAGCCCCGGCGGCGATCATTCCAGCGGTGATTTTGCCGACGAGCTGCTCTGTGCTGACGCTGTTGTCCCAAACTACTCCCACATTCCGGTACAACTTATGATCTGTTTTAAGCACTACTAAACTGTCGATCGGATAATCAGGATGGGGTAATTCCGGTAATTCATCTACGATTCGAGGAAAGACGATATTCTGAGCAAAAGCCGCAACTTCGTCTATAGTTCGTGTCCGAGCCAAGACCGGGGTGCTTTTTTCACCCTCACCCAATATGTCGAACGCGGCCACCTGAACCAGGAATGAGCTCTTGGGAGTTGCCTGCCAGGTAACTCTCTGAGCGGTTGGATAGATTGTTTTCTGCGCGTCACCCGTCGGGTTGCCCTGCTCATCACACGGCGTCATATATAAGGCATAGCCAACTATATCATTATCCGGAACTGGCTGGATTTCAACCCAAAGAGCGGAGAAAAAGAGCGTAATAATAGGCTGGGACGGCGTAGACGGAACGGGATTTTCAAGTGTTATATCCGTAGCGTTTACAGAGTAATTCCCGCTCCGGTCTAGTGCCTTGATCCAAAACCTATATTCTCTCTGTGTTGGTTTATCAAAGACACAGAACAGTCCATCACCCCGATAAATTAAATTAGCATCATCAGCCCCAAAGTTTGTATCAAGTCTTACTTCGTATTTGTCTATATCCGACCCACTTACCGCGTTCCAGCGAAGGATGATCCGGTCAATAAAAGAGCATTCACCCCAGGTAACGTCCGGTGGGGCAGCACTTTTGCCGATAATCGTATAGGGTGCGGATATAGTCCCTTCTGATTCCAGACCCGCCCCGACGGTGGTCACTTTGACCCTTATGGTCTTTGCTTGAGGTAGAGCCTTGATAACATAGGTGTTCTTGTCGGTCATACCAGCGTAGGTCCGTCCGGTATCATTAAGATCGTAGAAAATGTTATAGTGACTCAGGGCAAGATATCTAGGCGCGTTAAAACTCACTATAATATCCGAAAGGACCGTGCCATCCCGCAGCCGATAAGTATCCTCATCTACGACAATGTCGCTCACATTGGGCGGCAATTGAGCAGTTAGGGTATGGGTTATGGGTGTGACTTCCGCCAAAGACTGGGTAGCGGAGCCATGGATGTTATAGCTTGTGAGCTTGATATAAATCTGCTTATTAAGCCGGTCTGCATCAAAAGGATATCTAAATATCCCCCGGTCCAGCCTTACAAATTTGCTGCCAGCCGGATGGCATTTAATCGGCGTGTTATAAACGCCGCGAACCAGATATGATAACGTGTATTGCCTATCACCGGTCAGCGTGGCGGTGGCATAAGCGATTAATTCTCCGTCTACCCAACAAAGGGTATTTAGATTTTGTGCATCCGCTTCAGTGCCGCTCAACAACTGTCCGCTATACATTTGCACTTGTAAAACGTTTACAGTGTCAATCGCTGCTCCCGCTGGTAAATCAGCCGTTAATACCCCATGTCGACTAGGCCCATCAATCGACCCAATCTGCTGATATGCCTCCCCAGTATCGCTAACCCAAACAGAGCAACCGCCCCAAGTATCACCCCCGCTAACTGCAATACAGGCCGCAAGCCCTTCTGCAATCTCCGGCGATAAATCAAAGATCGTAGCGACGGTATCGCCTGGAGGGGCGTTATAATCAATGCTAGGCCTTTCTGCTTCATGAGTAGCATATCGCGCCCCTGAATTGGCTCCCGGTTTTCGGCCTATGGCAATAACATCAAGATCGCCATCCTCCGATTCTTCTATCTCATCAATAAGGACCGGGATCGGATTGGGGCTAATAATAGGGTCGTATATCGTTACAAAATCCCCCGGCTCCAAGAGGCAATGCGCCCAACCTAGTTTAAATGTGTATCTGTTGCGTCCGTATAAACTGGCTGCAACCAAGAGGTTAGCAACATATTGCGCCCGCGCTTTGGTCCTCAAATATGGTAGATTTACCGTTGATTTAGACCGCCGACCGCGCCGATTTATATCACTTAATATCTCCCCATCTGCAGTCTCTTTCTCGTATCCATTGGCCCGGTTTATAAACTCAACAGGAACATGGTTGTAAGCCTCTGCGTTATCCTCCCGCTCAAATTTAACTAGCGCGGCCTCCCCGGTATCTAAAAAATCTCTTTCGTCTAGCTCGTAAAGCGGTGTATTATCGGGCTCATATACAACCCCATTTCGCTCTAGTCTTTCATCGCAACGCGGGACTAATTTTAATTTATTCTGGCTCCAAAATACAATAGTATTTGTAGCCTGGCAAATCTCATTTATAATCTCATAGGCTTTTTTAGTTTCAGTCGCCTCAACAGTAATTAAGAGATCCGCTGCCTTGCAATACGTCCGGTAACGCTCTAAACTATCCGTATCAATGCCACCGACGCCAAAACCAACACCATTTACAGGATCAGTGCAGATATACTGGATAGCATCAGCTGGGTTAACATCGGTTCCATCTCCGGTTTCGCGGAGCATCCCTCTAACCTCAAAATTCAGCTGTGGTAAGCCGCCGGAACTATTTAGGTCAACCACTCCAGCAGCATAGGCCAAGCCTGAATAAGGTAATGCTTTAGCCGGTTGTTTTGATTGGGTATAAGACCAGGGGGCCTGACCAAAAGCGCCATTAAATAGGGTCAAGCCGAGCGAAGACAACGAATTATAGATTGCGTCATCAGCCCAAACCCTGTCAACTCCGCCAATAGGCCCCTCGGCCAACCCCAAAAGCACAGCAGCGGTATAAGTATAAGTTGTATGTTCTGTTTTTGATCCACCGCCCTTACCTGTGCGGGTTGTTTCTGTATGAGGAATTGCGGTAAAATCAAACCAGTCGATCACATTCCCGCTGATACGCGCCGTGCCAAGCACTACAGGCACAGGTAGGCCATACGTCGCTGAGTTAACCTTGAATTCCAAAATTTTGGTGTCGCTAGTTCTGGTTGTTTTTCCACCCATTTAATCACTTCCTCGGTT
>DATCLA010000100.1:0-2391 GCA_036564195.1 Bacillota bacterium | reverse complement strand
ACGGGCGGAGCTTTACCGTGGACTATACTTACGACGTGATGGGGCGGGTGACCGGGATCACGTATCCCACCGGTAAAGAAGTAACCTACGAATACAACAGCCTTGGCGAACTGACGGGGATGCCCGGCTACTTAACCGGCGCGCCCACCTACGACCAGGGCGGACTCTTGACCGGGTTGACTGCGGCCAACGGGATTACGATGACCCGGTCCTATGACCAAAACGCCCGCCTGCAAAACCTCGGGTACAAAGATCCGCAGGCGGCGCTTAAAGAATACCAGTACACCTACGACGGGGCGAACAACATCATCCAGAGAAACAATGACCAGTTCCAGTACGACGCCCTGAACCAGCTGATCTTTGCCAGGCTGCAAGAGGCGTTTGAGATCGGCCCGGAAAACGACGACCAGCGACAAGGTAGAACCCTGGAGGACTATTACGGGAACAAGCAACTGGAATTTAACCTGTCTCCGGAGATCCTCGAACTGGACTACGCGGCCGGTAGTATCGGCGTGGACCTCAGAGGGGAGTTCCCCGTCACCCGGGTCGAACTGACCCCCGAAAGCCCGGTCCACCGGGTAAAGCCGCGGCATCTGGCGGTTTATGTCAGTATTGATAACTACAACTATACAGAGGTGAAAAACTGGGAAGCGGCCACCGGCGCCGGCGGCAAGATGGTCATCACCTTTGCCACGCCGGTTACTACCAGGTTCATAAAGGTCCAGTGCCAGTTTGACGAGAGGGATCATGCCTACCGGCCGGTGAACCGGGCCGAGTTCAAGCATAGGCCGGAAGAGCTGATTAAGGTTTATTACACAATAACCAGCAGGTACGAAGAGTACGTCTACGACGCGGCGGGGAACCGGGTGCAGGAGAGAATCACCCTGCGGATCACGGAGACCCGGAATTACAGCTACTACCCCAACTCCAACCGGCTGCTCACCAACGGCGTTTACGGGTTTGTCTACGACGCCAACGGGAACCTGATCCGGAAAGGGACCAGCTTCACTATTACCGGCGACGGAATCGAGCTTAAGGACGAAGGGGAGTACTGGGAATACCGTTACGACCTTCTGAACCGCCTGACCGAGGTAAAGAAGAACGGGGTAACTGTAGCCAAGTACAGTTATGATGAGACCGGCTTGCGGGTAAAGAAAGAGAGCGGCGACGGTACGATCTACTACGTCTTCAATCTGGAAGGGCAGGTGCTCTACGAAGAGGAGAACCGGGAGTATGTGGAGTATATTTACCTCCTGGGAAGACACTTTGCCCGGGTTGATGGGTACCGTACTGCCACCACTGAGGAAAGGACCACCTATTTCTACCACACGGATCATTTGGGCAGCACTGTATTGGTAACGGATGAAACCGGGGCAACGGTTTGGAGTACGGAGTATACCCCCTTCGGGAGTTTGACCTTTGAAGAAGGTAAACTGAAGAGAGCGGTCAAGTTCACCGGGAAGGACCTGGATGAAGATACAGGGCTGTATTACTTTAACGCTCGGTGGTATGACCAGAGTATTGGCAGGTTCATCTCGGAGGATCCGGTTAAGGATGGGTTGAATTGGTATACGTATGCGGCTAATAATCCGTTGAGGTTTGTGGATCCGATGGGGTTATTTACAGATGAAGTAACTGCAGCATTAAGTCTTAGCGCATCAATTGATCCCATCGGGACTCTGGGGGTAGTTGAATCTGGAGATAGTTTAGAATCAATAGCTAAGGACAAATATGGAGATGAAAAACTAAAGAGTATCATAATTGAAGCCAATGGATTAGACCCAGAAAATCCGGAAATTGAGCCTGGACGAGTTTTATATATACCAAATATTGAACCGGTGTATGATAATGAAAATAAATTACAAGGGTACCAATATATAGGCGTTATAAATCGTCAGGCTTGTGTAGAGCGCAATCAGAAACTGCTAGAATATAAGCATAAACAAGGAATGGAATTGAGCTCAGGTAGACGATATGCAATTTTTGGGTCGATTGATGGTAGTATTAGTTCTGACGCTTGGGATGCGGCAGTTGTTGGCGGTATAGTTATTGGAGGAAAAGCCGTAACATCCTCTATTGTTGCAAAAATTGTAGGTTCTGGTTCAAAAGGAATAGTTTTGTGGTCTGGAGGAAAAGAAGTTGCGACAAGAGCTGCGAATTTTGCAAAACAGAATAATTTGAAAACACTCGAGCTAACATTTACTGGAAGAGCTTTGACTTATCTACAATCTGCTGCTAATGTTATTTTAGGAGATGAAAGAGCATATAGGCTTTTGAGACCACTATGGGAAAAAGCTTCAGCTAACTTTGCAAATAGTGCGACTGGAAAAGTTCATGTTTTCTTAAAGGTATCGGGGATATCTGAGACAAGTATATTTATGACAGTTGAAT
>DATCLA010000099.1:0-17052 GCA_036564195.1 Bacillota bacterium | reverse complement strand
CTTATAATATACTTATAATATAATTATGTGTTTCTTCTTTCACAGGCTTGTTACCATATTTGATGACCTAGTCCCAAAGCTTTAAGATGAAAATCTATCTGTAACCTCCCTTAAAACATGTTCTTGAGAAATTTCTTTTTTCCTAAAATGATTGCAAAATTTGCTTCGCTCCTTGATATTTAAGATTTCATTTCGTCTCAGTCTGATAATTCTGCCACTATTTTTCCTTTGAATATTAGTTATACAAAGAAATATTTCGATTCTAAAAATATCGCAATATACAAGCGTAAAAAAATATTGTACTATATTAATAGATCTTTTAAAGCTTTTTAACTTAAATACTTGTATTTACTTTTTGCAACCAATAACGAATATTGTTACAGTATTATCCGGGTAAAAAATCTTAGGGAGGTTTAGACAATGAGCTATTTGGGCAGATATCCGCCTTACCACTAATTTCCTGTCAAGATTATTTGAAAATCTACCGATGAAATCATGCAGGCCTAAGCTGAAAAAATAAGGAGGTCCATTTATGAAAGGGAAGCTCATTTTGTTATTAGCGGTAGTACTGCTAATAACAGCTGCAATCGCTGGTTGCGGCAAAAAGAAAGATAGTAACGTCATTAAGATCGGCGTCTTTGAACCGATCACCGGGGCTAATGCCGCCGGCGGCCAATTGGAAGTGGATGGAGTCAAATTGGCCAATAAATTATATCCTACAGTGTTAGGTAAAAAGGTAGAACTGGTAATTGCCGATAATAAATCAGATAAAGTTGAGGCGGCGACTGCTGCTGCCCGGTTGGTAGAAAAAGAAAAAGTGACCGCCATCATCGGTAGTTGGGGCAGTTCATTATCAATGGCTGCCGGTGATATTGTGAAAAAGGGAAAAGTTCCAACGATCGGAGCTTCCTGTACTAACCCGTTGGTTACTCAAGGTAACGACTATTATTTCCGCGTCTGTTTTATTGATCCATTTCAGGGAACGGTAATGGCAAATTATGCCTTTAATAAACTTAATGCCAGGAAGGCTGCTATTGTCCAGGAAGTCTCCAATGACTACGCAGTGGGATTGGCAAATTTCTTCACTAATAATTTTAAAAAACTGACCGGGGATGCTAATGCTATAGTGGCGGTTGCCAATTATAATACCGGTGATCAGGATTTTTCGGCACAGTTGACCAATGTCAAATCCAAAAATCCCGATGTAATTTTTGCACCAGGTAACTTTACCGAATCAGCCCTGTTAATCAGTCAAGCGAGAAAGTTGGGAATTACCTGCCCGATTATTGGCGGCGACACCTGGGAAACCCAAGAATTCCTGGATATCGGTAAAGAGGCGGTGGAAGGTATAGTCTTCTCGACCTTTTTTGCCAGTGAAGTACCGATTACCAATGAGTCCAAGATTTTCCTTGAAGCATACCGCAAAGAGTTTAAAAAGGAGCCTGCTGCGGTTACTGCCCTAGGCTACGATGCTTATATTCTAATTTTGGATGCGATTCGGCGGGCCGGGACCACCGATACTGTTAAAATTCGTGATGAGATCGCCAAGACTGCTAATTTCGAAGGGGCGGCCGGATTTATCACTCTTGATGAAAACGGCGATGCAGTGAAGGATGCAGTAATTAAGCAAGTTAAGAACGGTAAATTTACTTATCTCGATACAATTAAACCTTGATCATGAAGTGCTCCCCCTTTTTTTAAAGGAAAAAGGGGGAGCGAGATTAATTTTTGGTGGTGTTTTGATGAACTTTGATCTATTTTTACAGCACCTTTCAAATGGGATCTCTTTGGGAAGTTTGTACGCGCTGATTGCTATCGGGTACACTATGGTCTATGGCATTTTACGTTTAATCAACTTTGCCCATGGAGATATCTTTATGATGGCGACATACTTCGCCTTCTTTGGAATCATAACTTTTAGCATACCGTGGTATATTACTTTTCCCGTGATTTTAATTATTACTGCCTTATTAGGAATGGCAGTAGAGGCTAGTGCCTACCGGCCGCTGCGGGATGCTCCTAAGATTTCGATTTTAATCTCGGCGATTGGGGCTTCATTTTTTCTGGAAAATTTGGCCATTGTGATCTTTGGCGGAGTTCCGAAGCCGTTTCCGACGCCGACCGTTTTTAACGATGTAGTTAAAATCGGGTCAGTTTCCATTCAGAAACTTACTTTTTACATTCCGGTGATCACCATCATTTTTTTAGTATTATTGACTTATCTTATTAATAAAACCAAAACCGGTATGGCAATGCGGGCGGTTTCGGAGGATCATGAAATCGCACGGGTAATGGGTATCAATGTCGATCAGACTATCTCCTTGACTTTTGGTATCGGTTCGGCTTTGGCGGCGGTTGGCGGAATTATGTGGGGGCTGAAATTTCCGCAAGTCTTTCCGTTAATGGGAGTAATTCCGGGGCTGAAATGTTTTATCGCTGCAGTTGTGGGTGGAATCGGTAATATTAATGGCGCTGTTATCGGCGGATTTATTCTTGGGGTGGGCGAAATCTTATTGGTTGCCTTTTTGCCGAATTTAACTGGTTACCGGGATGCGTTCGCCTTTGTCCTGCTGATTGTGATTCTGTTATACAAACCTACCGGGATCATGGGCGAAAAAATTGCGGAGAAGGTGTGATGATGAGACGAAATACGATATTAACCGCAATCGCACTCCTATTATTAATCGGTTTTATTGCTGTCGCGGATAACTTTTTTGATCTTTATATAGTACGGGTTCTGAATCTTTGTGCTATTTATACGATATTGGGCTTAAGTATGAATTTGATTAATGGTTTTACCGGCTTATTCTCTCTGGGGCATGCTGGTTTTATGGCTGTGGGTGCTTATGTAACTGCTTTATTGACCATGCCGGAGCCGGTTAAAAGGCAAATCTTTTACCTGGTTCCGATCATGCCGCCGTTGGATGTAATGAATCTCCCCTTTCCCTTGGCTTTATTGGTTGGCGGGTTGGTAACTGCTTTAGTCGGCTATCTGATCGGGGCTCCGGCACTGAAATTAAAAGGCGATTACCTGGCCATTGCCACCCTTGGTTTCGGGGAAATTATCCGGGTAATCTTCACCAACACACAGAGTATTACCAATGGATCATTGGGATTAAAAGGAATCCCGAACACCACTAATCTGTGGTGGAGTTTTGGGATAGCTATTTTTACATTGGTAGTCATTGCCTCCTTGATCAGGAGTAGTTACGGGCGGGCTTTTATGGCGATCCGCGAAGATGAGATTGCCGCGGAGAGCATGGGGATTCATCTGGCTAAACATAAAAACCTTTCCTTTACCATCGGTGCTTTTTTTGCCGGCGTCGGCGGCGGATTACTTGGAAACCTGCTCGGGACCATCGATCCTAAAATGTTTACGTTTACCCTGACTTTCAATATTCTCTTGATTATTGTTTTGGGCGGGATGGGCAGTTTGACCGGAACCGTCATTTCCGCTTTTGTGATCACCATCAGCAACGAATGGCTGCGCTTTTTGGATGAGCGGATTGATTTGGGTTTTGTAGTATTCCAGGGTAAAGTCGGTATGAGAATGGTTGTTTTTTCGGCATTGCTAATGCTGGTGGTAATTTTTTACCGCCACGGCTTAATGGGTACCAACGAATTCAGCTGGGATAAGTTGCTCCAAAGCAAGATTGCTAGAGGCTTAGTCCGGCGTTTTGGTGGTACACCACTGGCAAAAGGGGGCGATTAGTGATGGCAGTATTAAGGATGGAGCAGGTCACGATGCGCTTTGGGGGACTGACGGCAGTTAAGAATTTTAACCTGGTTTTGCAGCCGGGTGAAATTGTCGGTCTGATTGGTCCCAACGGAGCCGGCAAAACTACTGTTTTTAATATGATTACCGGAGTTTATAAGCCGTCGGAAGGTGCTATTTATTTTGAAGATAAAAATATTACCGGGGTCCGTCCGGATTTGATTACCGGTTACGGAATTGCCCGAACCTTTCAAAATATTCGGCTTTTTAAAGAATTATCCGTTTTGGATAATGTGTTAATCGCCAATCATTTACATTTGAAGTCCAATTTTTTGGAAGCGATTCTCAAGTCGCCCCGCTATAAAGAGCAGGAACAGGCAATGCGCCAAAAATCGCTGGCCCTTTTGGAACGAGTGGGATTATTGGAATTCCAGAATGAAAAGGCTAATTCACTGCCATATGGATTGCAGCGGCGCCTGGAAATTGCTAGAGCCTTTGCAACCGATCCTAAGGTATTATTGTTGGATGAGCCAGCTGCAGGCATGAATCCTAAAGAGGCGAAGGATTTAACCGCCTTTATTAAAGCAATCCGGGATGAATATCGGTTGACTATTTTGTTAATCGAACATCATATGGATGTCGTAATGACAATTTGTGATCGGTTGTATGTTCTCGACTACGGTGAAACTATTGCCAGTGGCGACCCAGTGGCAATTCAGAGCAACCAGCGGGTGATCGAAGCCTATTTGGGAGTTGACGAAGAAGATGCTGCAAATTAATAATCTGGTGGTTTCTTACGGCGGAATCGAGGCTTTAAAAGGAATTGACCTTGAGGTTGAATCAGGTAAGATTGTAACGCTGGTGGGAGCAAACGGCGCCGGGAAGAGTACCACTTTACGGACTATTATGGGTCTCGTTAAGCCGGTAAGCGGTTCGATTACTTATGACGGTAAGGATTTATTAAAGGAAAAGACCCAAAACCTGACTGAACTCGGATTAAACCTGGTTCCGGAAGGACGGCGGATCTTTGCCAACCTTTCCGTCTTGGAAAATCTTAAAATCGGTGCCTTCCGCCGGAAAGACACTAAAAGAATAAAGCAAGATCTGGATTGGGTATACAGCTTATTCCCGATTTTAAAAGAACGGAATTGGCAGTTAGCAGGGACTTTGTCTGGCGGTGAGCAACAGATGCTGGCTGTCGGGAGGGCTTTGATGTCCCGGCCAAAATTGCTGCTGATGGATGAACCGTCCTTGGGCCTGGCACCGTTAATCGTTAAAGAAATTTTCAGGATAATTCAGGAAATTCATAAGCAGGGCGTGACCATTTTGCTAATCGAACAGAACGCGAATGCCGCTTTGCATATTGCGGATGTGGGCTATGTAATGGAGACTGGCCGGATCATTTTAAAAGGTGATGGCCGGGAACTGTTAAAAAATGAAGCAGTAAAGGAAGCCTATCTGGGGCATGCGGTGACGAAAGCGATCTAAGGGAAAATTGATTCTAAACAGCGCGGGCTGAAATCGGCCTGTGCTGTTTAATTTTATTTATATGAAATCAAGGATTGGCAAGACCCTAAGTTAATACAATCAAAGCCCTCGGCCTAATTGCTGAATTGCCGTCAAGCGGCAGTAAACAATAGGTGATATTTACATAATAATATGGTAAAATGTAGTAGATATTAATTTTAGAGGAGGGTTTGAAGGTGAAAAAGTTAATTAGGTTAATGCTCTTATTCCTTGTTGTGTTTATCTTTATCTTTTCAATGGGTGTTTCTGCTGTAGATCCAGGCAATCCGTTTACTATTTTGAGTACTGATAGATATTCGGTAGATTTTAGTATCTGTAACTATAGCGGAGGTTCAACCACCAACATTACCATTAGTAATTTAAGTGATGAAGCAATTAAAGACTGGAAATTAAAATGGACCTTCAATGAACCCTCCCAAATAAGCAATTCATGGTGTGGGAATTATACTCAAACTGGTAAACTGGTGGAAGTTACCCCAATGCCCTGGAACCGGGTAATCGCACCCAAAACCTCGATAAAGATGGGATTTGATTCAACCGACCCACTTACCAAGCCACTAGATCTAACCCTTTTAATGGCAGAAAGCGTCACCAAAGCAGAACTCATCGGAAAGCTAATCCCTGATGTAACAGCACTGGTAAATGCCAATTCCCAATTTGCCTTTGCGATTTTCAAACAGCTCAATACTACGGAAACCGGTAAAAATATTTTTATCTCCCCATTTAGTATCTCTACCGCCTTAGCAATGCTCTATCAAGGCGCTGCCAGTGATACCCGTGATGAAATGGCGAAAGCCTTGCATTACAGTGGCCTCGGCCTCAGTCAGTTAAACAGTGATTACAAGAATTTGTTAGCTTATTTGCAGAAGCCGGATTCTTTAGTAACTCTAAATATTGCCAATTCCATCTGGTATCAGATGGGTTTTGCGGTAAAACCCGGTTTTCTAAATACTAATAATAATTTTTTCGGAGCAGAAATAAAAAGCCTTGATTTAACTACAGCCGGTGCTGCAGATACGATCAATGATTGGGTTTCAAAGGCAACCAACGGAATGATTGACCAAATAGTCAATCCACCGCTACCAGGAGTAATGTATTTAATCAATGCTATCTACTTTAAAGGAACCTGGACCAAACAGTTTGACCCGGATTTAACCCGGAAAGCAACTTTCACTACAGAATCAGGTAAAAGCAATCTGGTAGACATGATGTCTGCTACTGATACTATCGAGTTTGGTAAAGGTACAGACTATAGTGCCATCAGGCTGCCCTATGGTGCGGGAAGAGTAAGTATGTATTGTATATTACCGGCTGAAGGTTTGGCGCTGGATAAATTCATCTCAGATTTAAGTGTAGCTAAATTTAATGAGATTAAGCAAAGCTTGTCGCCACGCAAAAATTTCAGCGTTAAGCTTCCCAAATTTAAAATGGAATATGGAGTTAAAAGTCTGGAGACTGTGTTAAATACCTTAGGAATTAATAAAGCTTTTACCCCTAGCCAAGCTGATTTTACCGGCATTACCGATGCGACTCTTTGGGTTGAGGATGTGCTTCACAAAGCGGTGATTGATGTAAATGAAGTGGGCAGTGAAGCGGCAGCATCTACTGTAGTGATACTTCCGACATCAGTCCAAGATAATTTCCATGCCCATCGGCCATTTCTATTTATAATCGCCGATGATTTTACAAATACAATCATGTTTATGGGTAAAGCCGCTGATTTAGTTGAGTATTGAATTTCCGCTTAGAGTTGAATGCTGGTAATGGCAGACTGCCGATTTAGCGATGGCTTACACTAAGATGAAGTGGTGAAGGTTGATTTGATGCGATTAGTGAAGCTTGTGAAGTAAGCTGTGATCAAATTGCCGAATTTCAGACAGTCTCAAGTAGTATTTTCTATTACTGATGACTGTCTTTTTCATTACCCGGTTTCCGTTATTAAAAAAGAATAATCTCCTTTTTAAGCCTCCTCTAAGTAATGTTTTCTCCACCAAACAGAGCCAGTTTAGCGAAGAAGTCCTCTAAAATGAAGCGGGAGTCAACACTTTGGCAGACACGGATCTTACGATTGCCCGGTTTGGACCGGTAACTCATGTCGGCAGCGATCTCCGGCGCTTCGATCCAGTTATAGTCTGCGGCTTCTTCATCCAGCAACAAAGCGACAGCAGGTAAATCCCCCAGTACCCAAGTTTCACCCTTCGGCCATTTTGGTTGGTTCCGGTATTTGAAATTGACTGCAATTAAGTTTTCAAATAAATAGCGGCCAATCCTGCCATAGGGCCGGACTTTAGTTGCCAGTTCCGCCAGCCCCACCCGGACCATGTCGTAAACGTTTTTAGGTACTTGCCAGAGAGGAATCATTGAATTAAAGACTACCTGAGCGGCAGAGACGTCGTTAGCCAGATTATACTCGGCAGTTCCTTCCGGGTATTTACCGCCACCAATCCAGATCGCGGTAAACCTTCCGGCAATCTCCGGCTTTTGCAAATAAACCGAAGCCAGATCGGTCAAGGGTCCCTGGAAGATCACAAACAGGGGCAAGGGATCGTCCTTTAGCGCTTCCTCAATGATTAACTGTGAACCTTCCGAAGGGATCGGAGTCCGGAGATCCGGGAGTTGATGCGCGGCACCACGTAAGACCTTGAATCGGCCCGACATTCCCATCAGATCCAACACCTTAATTATTTCCTGATAGGAATCTTCCATAGCTGTCGCAATTCTGTTACCGAAATGGGCACCAATGATCCCTTTAATCTGTAAACGGGGGGAAAGCACTGCATGGACAATAGCATATTGGTCATCGGCCTCACATTTGGCATCGCTATTGATAATTACCCGAACCTTTTTTTTCATAAGGTACTTCATACGGGAATTCCATCTGGATCATCGACTCCAGTTCGAAAAAGTTCAAATAATTAACAATTAAAACTTCAACACAAAGGCCGAATACTCCTTTATTGCGGAATAACCCGGTGACTGCTACTAGTAACCACGCTTGGAAATAACAGTTCGGTAACAAACGGTTAATAAACCATTTATTAGATTAGTTAGCTACCGGCGGGAACTCAAAAGTCGCTAATCCGTTATTTCATTTGATTGAATATTGATTTTAATTGCTGTTGGGAGGAAACAGGTAAATGATCGACAGTTTGACCGCGATTAACGAAGCTATCAAGGAGCACAGTGATTTTGTTGTGAAAGCGCGACAACAGATCGGACAGATGGTAGTCGGCCAGGAAAAACTGGTTAACGGCTTATTAATCGGCCTGTTAGCCGGCGGGCATGTCCTGTTGGAAGGTGTGCCCGGGTTGGCCAAGACCTTAGCGGTCAAAAGTTTGGCTGCCGCAATCAAAGCCGATTTCCAGCGGATTCAGTTCACTCCGGACTTGCTCCCTGCCGATTTGGTGGGTACTTTGATTTATAATCCTGCCTGCGGCGATTTTTCGACCAAAAAAGGGCCGATTTTTGCTAACATTGTGCTGGCAGATGAGATTAACCGGGCCCCCGCCAAAGTTCAGAGCGCTCTTTTGGAAGCAATGGAAGAAAAACAGGTTACTATTGGAAATTGTACTTACGAACTGAAAGAGCCGTTTATGGTTTTAGCCACCCAGAATCCCATTGAACAACAAGGGACTTACCCGTTGCCAGAAGCTCAACTGGACCGGTTTATGCTCAAACTGAAGATTGGTTACCCCACTAAAGCGGAAGAATTGCAGATTATGGAGCGGATGGCCCAGACATCCCGCTCCTTGGAAATCACAGCGGTAATTACTCCCGAAGAGATCCTGGCAGCCCGCAAGGTAGTTGATCAGATTTATCTGGATAATAAGATTAAAGAGTATATTGTCAATGTGATTGACGCGACCCGTCATCCGGCTGAATATCACCTGGATCTGGCTGACTATATCGAATTTGGCGCTTCCCCTCGGGCTACCATTAGTCTGGCATTAGCTGCCAAAGCCTATGCGTTTATTCAGGGACGGGGTTATGTGGTTCCCAATGATATTAAAACAATCGGCCCGGATGTATTGCGACACCGAATTATTGTGACTTATGAAGCCGAAGCCAGTGAAATTACAGTTGAAGATCTGATTAAACAGATCTTTGATGGAGTGGCGGTACCTTAAGCCTCGCTAGGGGAGGATTCTTTTAATGCTGGCTAAAGAGATTTTGCAAAAAGTGCGTAAAATTCAGTTGAAGGTGTCCAAGCTCAGTACCGATGTGGTTTCCGGCCATTACCTTAGTGCCTTTAAAGGTTCGGGAATCGAATTTGATGAAGTGCAGGAGTACATTCCCGGAGACGATGTCCGGGCCATCGATTGGAATGTAACTGCCCGGACCGGCTCACCCTATATTAAGCGTTATGTGGAAGAAAGAGAATTAACCGTAGTTTTGGTGGTAGATTTAAGCGCTTCGCAGCGATTTGGCACTGTAAACACTTTAAAAAGTGAACTGTCAGCTGAAATAGCAGCGCTGTTGGCTTTTTTAGCGATTAACAATAATGATAAAGTTGCCTTATTAATCTTTAGTGATCATTGTGAACTTTATCTGCCGCCGCAAAAAGGACGGAAACACGTGTTGCGGGTCATCCGGGAAATCCTGGCTTATCAGCCTTCTGGTGTTACCACCAATCTCCAGGAGGCGCTGGGGTTTATTAACCGGGTCATTAAACACCGTGGGATTGTCTTTATACTCTCTGATTTTATTGCTACTGATTTTGAACCGGCTTTAAAGAGTATGACGCGGCGCCATGATGTAGTAGCAATCAGTCTGGAAGATCCCGGTGAGTTTGAACTTTTGCCACTGGGACTGATTGAACTCCAGGACAGTGAGACCGGAGAACGGGTTTTGGTAGATACGGAATCCGCTGCAGTCCGCGAGGTATTTCAGAGGAATACCCTTGCCCGGATTGACCGTACCGTTAAGCTGTTTAACTCCTGTAAAGTAGATTATCTCCGGGTTTCCACTGCCAAACCCTATATCAATACTTTACAGCAGTTTTTTCTCATCCGGGAACACAGAATCCGCTAAGGAGCAGTAAAACTTATGACAGAACCGAAATCGCTTAAACCCAAAAAGCTAACTTGGATTTATCCGACAATCATTGTTAGCAGTGTGCTGATTGTCCTGGCCGGGACGATTAATCGTTTCTTCTCCAAACCGTTTATCCGCCCCGGGCAACCGCTGCAGGCAACCTGGTCAATAAACAAACCTGCTGTTTACTATGTGGGGGATTTGATTCCGGTTACGTTGACGATAACAGCGACCAGAGATGTCAGTTACCGGTTTCCGGACCTCCGCAGCAACTTGGGCCGCCTAGAACTAAAGGAGGTAGGCAGGATTATTACCCAACGGCGTCAAGGCGGTTCGATCAAAAGAAGGTCTTTCTTGTTATGCGGTTGGGAACCGGGTAAACATCATTTAAAAGGTGTGACGATTAATTATCGTGATCCTGCCGGTCGTCAAAAGGTTTACCGGATTCCATCATTTCAGATTGAAATTCAGTCCTTACTTCCTAAGAATAAGAGCAAATCCGAATTACTGCTCCTGGCAATCAAGGAACCTAAAAAACCTTTGCGTTACCCGGCTAATTTTACTTTGATAGGTTGGGCCTTGGCGGGACTGGCTGTTTTAAGCGGCGGCTATTTACTGGTACGCCGGTTGCTGTACCGGACTAAAGACTCTCCCACAGGTACTACTGGAGCGGAGCCAGTCATAACCGAATCAGCGGATTGCATCGCCAATCGCCGGTTGGACGCTTTAGCCAAAGCCGGTTACCTGGAAGCGGGCCGGTTTAAAGAATATTATAGTGAGTTAAGCGAATGCGCACGGGAGTATCTGGAAAACCGTTTCCAAATTCGGGCCTTAGAGATGACTACTGAAGAATTTTTAAACCGGGCAGCGGCTGCCGATCAATTAAGTCCGGAACATCAAACTCTGTTGCAGACTTTTCTGCAAGGAGCCGACCTGGTGAAGTTTGCCCAGTCCATCCCCAACCCTGCTGAGGCTGAAGCAGACCTCAACCGGATCCGGAGTCTGGTAGCAGCAACCCGGGACCAGCAACCGGCAGTCCCGGAAAGCCTGGCACCTGTTGCTGCTGCCAATCAAAAGAACAATGCCAGCGAGATTGCAGCGGAGATTCAGGAGTAGTCGCCATGATTTTACAAAGTCCACTTTATTTAGGATTATTATTGTTGCTTCCGGCAATGGTTTTTTTAATTAATCGCAACCGGCGTCCCGGGGCTATCTATTATTCAACCATCGGTCCGGGAAAGAACCTGCCCGTCACCAGACGGGTATGGTGGTTTCAAGTATTGCCCTGGCTGACAGTTACCGCTTTGGCTTTGTGCATTTTGGCTTTAGCCCGTCCCCAAATCGGAATTAAAGAGTCAATGGTGCGCCGTAAAGGAATTGACATTGTGTTGGCAGTTGATGTTTCCACAAGTATGCTGGCGGAAGATTTTCAGACCGCGACCGGCCGCCGCAACCGGATTGATACGGTCAAAAGAGTTACCAGCCAGTTTATTACCAGGCGTCCCAATGATCGGATTGGGATCATAATCTTCGCCGCCAGGCCTTATATCCTGGCGCCGTTGACCTGGGATCAGGATTGGGTCATCACCCGGCTGAACGAGGTTAAGGCAGGGATGATAGAAGACGGCACTGCCATCGGCTCGGCGTTGATTACTGCGGTTAACCGCTTACGGACTTCCGACGCTAAAAGTAAAGTAGTGATTTTATTAACTGACGGTATGAATAATGCCGGGGCGGTAATGCCGGAAACTGCAGCTGAAGTGGCCCGGGCTCTAAAGATTAAAGTCTATACCATCGGTGCCGGTTCTAAAGGATTGGTTCCTTATCCGGTTACTGATCAATGGGGCCGTAAAAGTTATCAGAACGTCAAGACTGATTTGGATGAAACCCTGTTAAAAAAGGTAGCTAACCTTACCGGCGGCCGTTATTTCCGGGCTACCGACACCGATTCCTTAAAGGCAATCTTTAAACAGATTGATCGGCTGCAAAAAACCGTGATTAAAATGCCACATTACCGAGAATACCGTGACCTTTACCCCTATCTTTTGGGGCTGGCACTGGGTTTGTTAGTTGTTGAAACCATTTTAGCCAATACTGTTTTGAGGAGACTGCCATGACTTGGGCGAACACCAAATTGTTATGGTTATTAATAGTGCCATTGGCTTTGATTCTTTTTTATCTTAAAGTAATTCGGCAAAACCGCCGGGACTTGGAACGTTTTGCCCAGCCCGATTTGCTCGAAAAGATTGTAGACTTTTCCGGGCAAAAACTCCGTAACCGGCAATTGGTCTGGCGGGTTTTAGGTTTGACCATGATTGTGCTGGCACTGGCCGGCCCTCAATGGGGTTACCGTTGGGAAAAAGTCCAAAGCCATGGGCTTGAAATCATCTTCGCACTGGATACTTCTAAGAGTATGTTGGCAGCGGATCTCAAGCCTTCCCGCTTGGAACGGGCTAAACTGGCGGTGAAAGATTGCTTGTCTCAGCTATCCGGTGATAAAGTCGGCTTAATCGCCTTCTCCGGAACCAGCTTTCTTCAATGCCCATTGACACTGGACTACAATGCCTTCGCAATTGCGCTGGATTCATTGAATGTCCACAGTATTCCCAGAGGTGGCACAGCCATCGGCGCAGCCATTGCCACGGCACGTAACGCATTTAAGTCAGGAAGTTCCGGCAGTAAGATTTTAGTATTGATGACTGATGGCGAGAACCACGAAGGCGATCCGGTGGCACAAGCCAAAGCTGCAGCCAAAGAGGGAATTTCCGTCAATACAATTGGCATGGGCAGCCCCCAGGGCGAATTGATAGTAGTTGCCGATGAACAAGGCAATACTTCTTATTTAAAAGATTCTCAGGGTAATGTAGTAAAATCTACTCTTGATGAAGCGGAGCTCCGCCGGATTGCCCGGGTGGGTAACGGCACCTATCTTCGGGCAGCTGGTCTTTCCATGGGCTTAGATCAGTTATTCCAAACAAAGCTGAAGCATTTAAATAAGTCCACTCTGAGCAGTAAATGGAAGAAACGCCAGCTTAACCGGTACCAAATCCCTTTATCTATTGCTTTCTTGTTCTTAAGTATCGAAATATTATCCGGGGCCAAAAAACAGTTCCAGTGGTGGCCCAGGTTTAAGTTCCGCCATAAAAAGAGCAGTCAATCCCAGCAGGTGTAAATGGAGGAGGGGCTTAATGCATTGAGCAAGCGGAAAAAAATTATTTATACGGCAGTCATTGCTGCTTTTGCCATAGTTATAGCCATTATGGCCTGGGGAAAAACTTGGAGGGTCGCCTGGGCCAACCGGTTATTCGCAGCCAATCAGCTTGATCGGGCGTTGACAGTCTATCAACAACTCTTAAACCAGGAACCGAATTCGCCGATTATTCTTAACAATTTAGGCCTTTGCCTTTACCAGCAGGGAAAGTATGACGCTGCGGCCGGATATTTTCGCAAAGCCTGCCAATCCGGTGTTAATCATCAGAATCAGGTTGGGCAGTTGCCACTGTTAAATAATATTCATTATAATTTGGGCAACGCTCTATTTAAATTGGCTGACCAGGAGCAGTCCGGTCAGGCAGCAAATTTGTTTAATGAGGCTTTATCCAATTATCGCCAGGCGATCGAAGCCGAACGTTCAGATCGGGATGCTAAATATAATTATGAACTGACTAGGCTCCGGGCGGAACGGGCCCAGCAGCAACCAAACCGGCAGGAACAGCAGAGCAATCACAAGCAGCAGGATCAGGAAGACCAAAAAGACCAGTCAATCCGGAAACAAGGGCAAACGCCCCAAGATAGTCAGGAAAAACAAGGCCATCAAGGAAAAACAAAGGAACAGTCTAAGCAGAAACAACAAGAAAATCAAGGCAAAAATCAGACTGGTCAAGCTAAACAGGGCAGACCATCCGGCCAGCGGGTTCCGGAGAAAACTTCAAACAGGAGAATGAGTAAAGCTGAAGCGGAAGCTTTATTAAAGGCCGCTGAAAATGGCGAACAATATCATAGCCCGGTGATCATTGCTGACCCACCGGCCGGAAATAAAGATTGGTAAAGCCAATCAGGAAATTTATCAACCGGGAATGGCGTAATTAAACTCCGGCAAAATCTGGTTTAGGGTTTTCCAGGTGTAACAGTTAGTAAATAGTGAGGAAGGGATCGACTTAATGCTAAAATGCATTGTAAAAACTGTCAAACTGCTGGCTATCATCGGATTATTAATTCTGGTAGCGGTAATGCCAGCCTGGGCCAAACCGTCAGCAACAGTAACCATCGATCGTAATCAGATTACTACAGGTGATACTGCCCAGTTGGTGATTACTCTTAATGACGCTTCCCTTTCCCAACTGGAACTTCCGGAGATTAAAGGTCTTCAACTTGTCCCGGCCGGTAAGTCAACTCAGGTACAGATTATTAACGGACGATACTCTACTACCAATGCATTCACCTACTTAATTACTCCCAAAAAACCCGGCACTTATCAATTAGGGCCGTTTTCAATCCGTGTGGGTAAGCAGACAATTACCACCAATGTGATTAATCTATCCGTAACAGGCCCCAATCAGGTCGGAAACAATGCCGGTACCACAAAAAACGCCGTCGGTGATGGCGACCGGATCTATCTGGAAGTCAAACTGCCGCGGCACCGCATTTATCTTGGTGAAAAACTTCCCATTAAGATCCGCTTATTGATCCGGGAAGACCTCCAAGTCTCCGATGTTACTTACCCGGCTTTAAACCAGCCAGCGGTGGTTTTGAAACAAATGGAGAAACCCGCTCAAAGCAAGCAGATTATTAACGGAATCTCCTACCAAGTGTTAGATTTTACGACAGAAATAAGCGGAGTGAAAAGCGGCAAGATTATTCTGGGTCCATTTACGGTAAACTGTAACATTCTAACCAAGCACAGTACCGGTGATTCTTTTTTTGATGATTTTTTCGCCGATTATACTAAAGAACCGGTTCAGCTAAACAGCAACCGGATTCCTCTGGAGATTTTACCTTTGCCGACTAAAGGGCAACCAGCCGATTTTTCCGGCGGGATTGGCAATTTTCAGATCAGTGCTTCGGCAGGAGCCCAAAATGTTAGTCAAGGCGATCCGATCAGCATCAAACTGACGGTTACTGGAGAAGGTAATTTAGAAAATATTGCTCCTCCCCAGCTGGCCGACAGCACGGGATTTAAGGTCTACGGCGCGCAACGCAAGCATAGTGACAAACAACAGACAGTCTTCGAGCAAGTACTGATCCCCTTGGACAGTAAACTCCATCAAGTTGGTCCTTATACCTTGACATACTTTAATACTGTAACCGGTTCTTACCAAAAAATACACACTAAACCGATTCCGATTAAAGTGGCGCCTAATCCCAATTTTAAAGCCGGAAATCCGGTCCGGGCCACTCTTCCGGCCGGTGGTGAGACTCTTGGTAAAGATCTGATCTTTATTAAAAACACGCCTGGTAAATTGCGCTTAATCGCTCAGCCATTGCAGCGCCAGGTATGGTTCTGGTTACTGCAATTACTGCCACTGGCTGCTCTGACGGGAACAATTAGCTACCAACGTTATTTGCATTCAAATGCGGCGGATACTCCCAAAGCCAGAGCCCTTCAAGCCCGGAGCCAGGCGTTGCAGGGTCTGGGTAAGGCCAGAAAATTATTAGCGTGTCGCCAGGCCGGGGAAGTAATTGAGCAACTTCATCTCACGATCCGTGATTATCTGGGGTTGAAATATAATCTGAGTACTGCCGGGATGACCGGGACGGTGGTTGAAGAATTAACCGAACTGCCGCCGGAACTTCAACAAAAAATCAAGAATTTCTTTGAACGCTATGATTTCTACCGTTTTACCGGAGCTGAAATAAGTCCAGCTGATGCTGAGCAATTAATGGACTTAGCTGGAGAGATTATTGCAAACGATAATGCTGTTACTGTAATTAATAAACAAAACACCGGTAGCCGTCAGGGGGAAGGGAGCAAACTGAATGAACGGTCATAACCTCAAAAAGCTCGTCATCTTGTTACTGGTTTTATCCGGGATATTTATATTTTCGGATCGGAGTCTGGCTCAGACTTTCAAAGCGGCCAGGCAAGTATTTAATCAGGCAAACCGCGCTTATGAACAAGGGGATTACCAAAAGGCCGCCAGACTTTACCAGCAATTGCTTAAACGTGGTTATGAAAGCGGTAATCTCTATTATAATCTTGGTAATTGCCACTACAAACTTCACCATCAAGGTTGGGCTATCCTGTATTATGAAAAAGCCCGGCGGCTGATTCCCAATGATGCCGACTTAAAAGCTAATCTGACTTTTGTAGCTAAAGGGTCTAACTCCAAAAGCTATAATAATCCTTTGGCGCATCTGGCCTCACTGGATCAATTGTTGATCTTAAGTTCCAGCTTTTTCTTTTTGCTGGTGGCAATGATTATAACCTCAATTTTAGCAAAACAAGCACTAAAAGATGAAACCGGTAAACTGAAACTGTGGTGGCGCTGCCTTTTGGGGGTAGTGAGTGTAGTTTTTCTGTTAGGGTTATTGTTGACAACTTTCACCTGGGTCGATCATTCTCAACCCCAGGCGGTGGTGGTTAACAGGGGCGCAGTCGCTCGCTACGAACCAAACACAAGTAGTACTGTATATTATAAACTTCCGGAAGGAATCCGCGTCAAGGTTTTGACTGTTAAAGCTGGTTGGTCAATGGTCCAGCGGGGCGACGGCAGGAGCGGTTGGGTGAAAAATGAATATTTGGAAAGAATTTAGCTAAGCAGAGCACCAGTACACTG
>DATCLA010000098.1:0-3383 GCA_036564195.1 Bacillota bacterium | reverse complement strand
GCTCAGGGCCGGACCCGGTCCCGGTTACGGATGGATCTGCAATTTTTTGCCCAGGATCCGGATAAAACCGAAGAGGCTACTCCCAAGCGGAAGCAAGAAGCCAGAAAAAAAGGACAGATTAGCAAAAGTACTGATTTAAATGCGGCAGTTGTTTTGTTTGGTTTGTTTATTTTATTGAACTCTTTAGGCGGCTGGGCCTTTTCTGAACTTTTCAGCTATTTCCAAAAGTCTTTTTCCGCGGGACAGCTTACCCAGACGTTAACCGCAGCACGGCTAAACCGTCTTTTGTTGCAACATACATTTTATCTTGCCAAGATCTTTTTACCGTTAGGCCTGGGGGGAATGGGCCTCGGTTTGTTGGTTAATTTTATCCAGGTAGGAAGTTTGTTTACACTGGAACCGTTAAAACCGAGTTTAAAACGGATTAATCCTCTTAATGGCCTGCAACGTTTATTTAGTGCGCACAGTCTGGTTGAGCTGGTTAAGGCACTTGTTAAATTAGTAATTGTAGTCTATTTTACTTATGCCACAGTAAAGAACCGGATTTTTATTTTAAATCAGTCGCTGTTACAAGAGCCGCTGGTAACCATGGAAGCCCTCTGGGGAATTTTGTTTCAGATGGCAGTTAAAATATGCAGTATTCTGTTGGTATTTGCCGTTTTTGACTACGCCTATCAGCGTTGGGAACATAAAAAGAATTTGCGCATGAGTAAAAGAGAGATCAAGGATGAGTTGAAACAGTCGGAAGGGAATCCGCAAGTTAAAAGAAAGATTCGCCAACGCCAACTACAAATGGCAACCCGCCGAATGATGCAGGAAGTTCCTAAAGCGGATGTAGTGATTACCAACCCGACTCATTATGCAGTCGCCTTACGTTACGACCCCGGCGTAATGTCTGCCCCAGTGATTGTCGCTAAGGGAGAAGGGTTAATCGCGGCTAAGATTAAGGAGGTTGCTATGGAAAACGGGGTGGTGATTGTGGAGAATAAGCCTTTAGCCCAGACGCTATATAAAACCGTTGAGATCGGCGCAACCATTCCGGAAAAACTGTTCCAGGCGGTAGCTGAAGTTCTGGCATTTGTCTACCGTTTAAAACAGCGCAGGGTCTCCCCATCGTTGCGTTGAAAAAGTAAGCAACACTTTCCGATAAAACCGGTGAAAAAACGGCGTTGGAAAGCGTTTAGAATCTGAAGATCTTACCGATATAAATATTATAGAGTATAGAGTTACTGATATTCCGGAGACTAAAGGGGTTAATTATGGCAGGAAATCAATCATCAACAGTGTTATCTAATCAATTTTTAAAAAACGGTGAAATCGCAATAGTAGCAGTAATTGTCCTGATACTGGTAATGCTGTTGCTTCCTTTACCTGCGATAGTGCTTGATGTCTTCTTAGCGCTCAACATTTGCATGTCCTTTGCGATTTTGATGTTAACGATGTATGTCCAAAAGAGTTTGGAGTTTTCCGCTTTCCCCTCCCTGTTATTGGTGATGACTTTATTCCGGTTGGCACTCAATGTCTCTTCAACCCGAATGATTTTACTGCATGCAGAAGGGGGCGCAGTGATCCGGGCCTTTGGCACAGTAGTGGCAGGGAACAACTATGTAGTTGGTTCGGTGATGTTTATTATTCTGACCATTATTCAGTTTATGGTGATTACCAAAGGCGCGGAGCGAATTTCTGAAGTATCAGCCAGGTTTACCCTTGATGCGATGCCGGGGAAACAAATGAGTATTGATGCTGATTTAAATGCCGGGTTGATCAATGAAGCTGAAGCCCGGTCCCGCCGCAGCGAAGTGGAACGAGAAGCCGATTTTTACGGGGCGATGGATGGAGCGAGCAAGTTTGTCAAAGGTGATGCCATTGCCGGAATCATAATTACGATAATTAACATTATTGGCGGGTTTGTAATTGGCGCTACCCAACATGGCCTGAGTTGGCAGGAGTCGCTGACTACATATACGATCTTAACCATTGGCGATGGCCTGGTCAGTCAAATCCCGGCGCTTTTGATTTCCACCGCTACCGGTATTTTGGTCACCCGTTCGGCCGCAGAAGACAACCTGGGAGTCGATTTAGTGCGGCAGCTGTTGGCTTATCCGAAGATTTTCGGGATCGTTGCCGGTGCGATTGCCTTTTTTGGATTAATCCCAGGGATGCCGAAGTTTTCCTTTTTTTTGCTAGCGGCGTTAGTCGGCTTTTTAGCCCATAACTTAAAACAGCCGCTTCAACAGCATGAAGCGGCGCGTTTAGAAAATGCACCGACGGAGGAAGTCAAAAAACCAGAAAATGTGGCTTCTTTGTTACAGGTGGAAGCAATGGAGCTGGAAATCGGTTACCGGTTAATTCCATTGGTTGATCCCGGCCAGGGCGGAGATTTATTTGACCGGGTGACTTTGATTCGACGTCAAACTGCTTTGGAACTGGGACTGGTAGTGCCACCCATCCGAATTCGCGATAATATGCAGTTAGCTCCCACTGCCTACGTGATTAAGATTAAAGGAGTGGAGATTGCCAAGGGGGAAATTATCCCCAATTACTATTTGGCGATGGATCCGGGAGTGGGCGCACAGCCAATCGAAGGAATTGCTACCACTGAACCAGTCTTTGGACTGCCAGCCATATGGATTAATGAAAATCAGCGTGATGAAGCAGAGATCGCCGGGTACACAGTGGTTGATCCGCCGTCCGTCCTGGCGACGCACCTGACCGAAGTGATTAAAGCTCATGCCTATGAATTGCTGGGACGGCAGGAGGTCCAGTCCTTGATCAATAATATCAAAGAAGAATATAATGTGGTCGTCACCGAGTTGATTCCCAATTTAATGACCATCGGGGAAATACAGAAAGTATTGATTGGTCTGCTAAAAGAAGGAATTCCCATTCGTAATCTAGTTACCATTTTGGAGACTTTAGCGGATTATGCGCCCCTGACTAAGGACCCGGAAGTATTAATCGAGTTTGTTCGGCAGGCAATGTGCCGTCAGATTACCAAGATGGTACAGGGTGAGGATGGAATTGTCAGGGCGATTACCTTGGATCCCAATCTAGAGCAATTGTTGACTAAGGTTCAACAAGAAGCGAAAGAATCAGCCGGCTACAGCCTTGACCCTCGATTAATTCAAAAGCTATACGACCGGTTGGGTGCAGTAATTAAGGAAGTAACCACTGCCGGGCATCAACCGGTGATCTTATGCGCACCTAATATCCGGCTGACCTTTCGCAAATTGACTGAAAGGCTGGGGACGAAAATGATGATTTTATCCTATAACGAACTGGTTCCGGAAGCGGAGGTCCGTTCCATAGGAGTAGTGAGGTTAAATTAAAATGAGGGTAAAACGTTATGTGGCCGATTCTTTACATGAAGCGATTGCCAGAGT
>DATCLA010000097.1:0-5617 GCA_036564195.1 Bacillota bacterium | reverse complement strand
GATTAACCCGGCCCCACCCCGGGGAATCAGGACATCTAAATACTGATTTAACCGCATCAGCCCAATTACCGCTTCCCGCTCGGTCCGTTCTATCAACTGGACGGCATGCACCGGCAGTCCTTGACGGGTTAATGCTAACTGGATAATCTTCACCAAAGCGACATTAGAGTTTAAAGCCTCAGAACCACCTTTTAGAATTACGGCATTGCCGGTTTTAAGGCATAAACCGGCAGCATCAACCGTAACATTAGGCCGAGCTTCATAGATAATACCGACTACTCCCAAAGGCACCCGTTGCTGCCCGATCTCCAATCCGTTGGGTCGCTTCCACATCTTAATAATATTACCAATCGGATCTTCCAAACTGATCAGGGTTTGCAAACCGGCCGCCATCGCCTGAATCCGAGCTGGATTTAAGGTTAGCCGGTCAATTAACGCTTTTGACAACCCCTTTTGATTGGCTTTGGTCACATCAAGCTGATTAGCGGCAATCAGCTCATCCTGATGCCGAATTAATAAATCCGCCATTTCCTTTAGCAAATCGTTTTTGGGGGTTGCTGTTAACCTTCCAAGTATTGCTGCCGCCGCTTTGGCCTGACTGCCGATTTGTTGGAGATACGTTGCAATTTCCACTGCCAACCCTCCTTATAGTAGCTGTAAATTATTTACAACTTACTCCACGTCTTAAAATAAAACGTTCTTCAGTAATTCCTCGTTTTAAGTCAATTAAGATCTTTACAAGTTAATTCTGCGCAGTAATCACCAGATTATCGCGGTGAATCACTTCATCGCTGGATTTAAAACCCAAAATTCCTTCAATTTCACTGGATTGATGGCCTTTAATCCGGTTAAGCTGTTCGTAGCCATAATTAGTTAAACCCCGGGCTAACTCCAGGTTTTTTAAATTAACTACTTTAATTAAGTCGCCTTCTTCAAACTTCCCGACTACCGTAACCACTCCTGAAGGCAATAAACTTTTACCTTGTCGGAGTATCGCCCGTTCCGCACCTTGATCCACGGTTAAGACCCCATTTGGCCTGGGACCAAAGGCAATCCAACGTTTCCTGTGATTAACCGGTGGATGTTGGCTGACAAAGAGGGTACCAACAGACTTTCCTGCAAATAAGGTTTGAATTTGGGTCGGGTCATTACCATTCATAATGACCATGGCAGCACCGGCTGCCAAAACCATCTGGGCAGCACCGATCTTAGTGACCATCCCGCCGGTCCCAAAGTGGGAAGCCGAATCACCGGCCATCTTCTTAATCTCGGCAGTAATCTCCGTAACCAAAGGAATTAATCTTGCCTCCGGGTTGTGACGAGGGTCTTCCGTATAGAGACCGTCAATATCCGAAAGCAGGATCAATAGTTCGGCGTCGATTAAACCGGTTACCAATGCCGATAAAGTATCATTATCACCGATTTTTAATTCTTCGGTTGCAATCGGGTCATTTTCATTGATAATTGGGATTACCCTGTATTGCAACAGCGTTAGCAAGGTATTGCGGGCATTTAAATACCTTTTCCTGTCACCGATATCGCTTTGGGTCAATAAGACCTGAGCTACAGTGATTCCGTATTCGGCAAAAAACTTCTCATAAACCTGCATTAACAATCCTTGACCAATGGCTGCCAAAGCCTGACGTTCCATGATTGAAGCTGGCTTTTCAGTCAGACCGAGACGTCCCATTCCGGTTCCAACCGCCCCGGAAGTAACGATTACTACTTCTTTGCCTTGATTTTGCAGATCAACCAATTGGCGGACCAACTGTTCCATCCGGTTTAAATTCAGTTTACCAGTGGTATGGGTTAAAGTGGTAGTCCCGACTTTAACCACCACTCGCCTGACTTGCCTGATATTCTCCAGAAAATCGTTCATTCTTCCTCCTCCGGCCAAGGAAGCTTACTCACAGTTCCAGCTGCTGGAGGCCGATATAATAACAAATTATGCCCGACTGTCAGTACGACCGCAGCACCGGTACGTCCCGCCAACTCTTCGGCCACTTCCCCAACTGCCAGCTCCGTATGGGGTAAAACCCGGACTTTAACAAGTTCACGGGCTGTTAAGGCTTCTTCCAGTTGGGTAAGGACTGAAGCGGTCACCCCGTTCTTGCCAATAATCAACACCGGCGGCAGATCGTTACCAAAAGCCCGTAAGAAATTGCGTTGTTTGTTGGTGAGCAACTAACAATACCTTCTTTCTAATGAATACACCATACTATTGGAGATTATTATAACATATCAGAACAATACCTTGCTTTTTAATCTTCCCTGGAATAGATAAATTCAAAGCCGGCAATGCGTACCGTATCTCCTTCCTGAACCCCGGCTTCAATCAGGGCTTCTTCAACTTTCCACCGCTTTATAAGCCTTTGAAAACTGCGGAGCGAATCGTCGTTATTGAGATTAAACCGTTGGATCCGCCGCTCTAAAGCGATATTTTGAACCACATAAGCCCCCTTATCCCTGGTAATTTTAATCGTAAAATCATCCCGCGGCGGGATGAATTCGGACATTTCTGAAGGGGTGAATTGTTGCGGATAGCGGTCTAACATTTCGATGACCGCATCGAGCAAGTCCGGTATTCCTTCACCGGTGGCCGCAGAAACCGTAATAATCTTAACCTTGCTTACCCGTGATTGGAATTCCTTTATCAGTCCGTTAGCAGCAGGCAAATCAATCTTATTTAAAGCGACGATCTGAGGTTTATCAGCCAAGGAGCGGCTATAGGCTTCCAGTTCCTTGTTAATCTGAAGGTAGTCCTGGTACGGGTCACGACCGGTTAATCCGGAAACATCAACTAGGTGCACTAAAATCCGAGTCCGTTCCACATGACGCAAAAACTGCAACCCCAGCCCGACACCTTGATGAGCGCCTGCGATTAAACCCGGAATGTCAACTGCCACAAAACTCCGGCCTTTATGTTCAACTACTCCTAGGTTCGGTATTAAAGTTGTGAAAGGGTAATCGGCAATCTTGGGCTTGGCCGCAGAAATCCGAGAAATCAAAGTTGACTTTCCCACATTGGGATAGCCCACCAAACCGACGTCGGCAATTAACTTTAATTCTAATTCTACCCATAGCTCCCTCCCCGGTTCTCCTTTCTCAGCGATTTGCGGGGTCTGCCGGGTAGCTGAAGCAAACCGGGCATTACCCCGTCCCCCTCGACCGCCCTGCAAAATAAGATATTCGGTACCTTCTTCCGTCAGGTCGGCTAAGATTTGATGGGATGCGGCGTCCCGGATCACGGTACCCTTGGGGATAGGAATGTAAAGATCCTGGCCGTCTTTTCCGGTACGGTTAGCCCCCCCTCCGGCTTGGCCGTTTTGCGCTTTAAAATGGTGTTGATACCGAAAATCGCTTAAGGTCGTCATCCCGCCGGTAACTTTAAAGATAATATGACCGCCCCGGCCACCGTCGCCTCCGTCCGGCCCGCCCCGCGGTACATACTTCTCCCGGCGGAAACTGACACTTCCGGATCCACCGTCACCTGATTTCAGGAATATTTTTGCGTAGTCAAAAAACAACCTGCACACCTCATTACCTAGATTTGATAAATTTTAATTTCAAAGTAGCATTACCGACTTTACCTGATTACGGCCTTCATTTTTTGCACAATAAAGTGCATCGTCTGCCCTGGAAATCAGATTAGCCACGCTGGCATCGACTTTGGAGGCGTCGAGTTGGGCCAGGGCTTCGGGAAATTCTGCTAAAGCGCTCACTCCTAAACTAACCGTAACCTTAAAATTATTAATCGGCTCACAAAAAGTAGCCGCGCTGACTTTGGCACGGATCCGTTCCGCCAGCAAAAAGGCATTATTTAACTTGGTATGCGGTAATAACACCATAAATTCTTCGCCACCGAATCGGCAAGGAATATCATACTCCCGGATCGTCTCCCGGAGCAGTTGGGCAAATTCCATTAATAATTGATCCCCCACTTGGTGTCCAAACTGGTCATTTACTTTTTTAAAGTAATCCAAATCGATAAAGATTACTGACAATGGTTGTTTGAAACGCCAAGCTTGCTTAACTTCTGCTTTAATCCGTTGCATAAAAAAATTGCGATCATAAAGCCCGGTCAGTTCATCCAAGGTCACCCTTTTAGATAAATTGGAAAGGTTCAAATATAAGCGGGCATTTTCAAATGCCGTCTCTTTGGCTAATTGATACAACCGGGAATTGTCAAGGTTAATGGCAGCCCGGGGAGCGAAAGCATCCATCATTTTCCGGTATTTAGTTTTAAAGGTCCCTTTGACGCCGAACAGTACCGCCAACCCTTGGGGCCTTTTTTGAGCAGTAAGTGGAATAACCATGATACTGCGGCAATAATCTGACAATGCCTGGATTTTTCTTACCTGTTGCAGTCTGGGGGCTGATCTGAGATCCCGAATAATCAGACTACTTTTTAAGGTTTGGGCCTGTTCCAGAATACTATGGGGCTGGCGCAGCGTTTGAGTGATTTGACTGATCTTTTCTGCAGGAATCCCCGCTAACGTCTTAAGCTTAAATTCATTTTGAGCTTCATCATACCAATAAAGAATGCCACCTATTGCCCCTGTTTTTTTTAACAGGCACGACAAAATATTTTTAGCAAGCTGAACAAAGTCCAATTCGCCTTCAGAAGCTGCTTCAAGCTCAAACAAATCGCGGTAAAAACTGTTTTTGGTATGGTTGACCCAGATTAAAATAATTATGATACTCGCTAATAGTGTAATAATTGGGATGTCAATCACAAAAACCACCCTTCCGTATATTTTACCGGCAGATTTGGAAGTTGGTTTAGTTTTTTTGGAGAGATCTATCACTGAATCAAGGTTGTGCCCCAAGCTAAGCCGCTGCCAAATCCGATTAACAACAGATAATCACCTTTTTTAAAACGATCCAAATAATCATTTAACACCAAGGCGATTGAGGCTGATGAAGTATTGCCATACTTATCCAAATTCATCAAAAATTCGGTTTTTCCTTTTTCCGTAATATCTTTGGCAGCCGCTTCGATAATCCGGCTATTAGCCTGATGGGGAATGATATATTTAATCTGTTCCTGCTAAATACCTGCTTTCAACGGCACAGTTTCATACATTTCTTTAATTTTATTAACCGCAAACTTAAACACGGTCCTGCCATGACAAACCCAGAGCAGGCAATGTTCAGGTCAAAACAGAAAGAATTAAACGACCTGAGCTCGCGGGCTACTTCACAGGCCTGGGTCGAGGAAATCCGGTCCGGAGTCAAGGTTGAATTAATTATAAAGTCCAGTTGCGCCGGATCTAAATTAGCTTTCTCACAGGCGGTTTGGGCAGCCTTGGCCAGTAAAGGCAGGAGTTTTTCATCCTGCTTAAGTACCCGCCGCTCCCTGATTCCGGTACGGGTTACAATCCAATCGTTGGATGTATCAACCATCTTCTCCAAATCATAATTTGTCATGTTGCAGGGACTTCTGCCCCAATTGAACAAATACCAACCTGTTTCATTTACGTCCTCCTCAACGCCTGCCAGATTAAGATTATTCTAAATCTAGTTTGACCATATTTTTAACCGATCACTTAGGGAATACGGCAACAATTATATCTAAAATATGTTAATTTAGCAATCCTTACTGCCAATATTTAAA
>DATCLA010000096.1:0-15539 GCA_036564195.1 Bacillota bacterium | reverse complement strand
GCTTTGAGCCATTCGATAATTCTGACATTTTTAACGATGTTTAGATCCGAGTTGTTAGAAGACATTAAACGGTTCCCCCTTCAACCCAATCTATTCTCTACCGAGCCGAAATTTCCTGCGCATCGAACTTATCCAACAGCAATAAAAACAGTCAAAATCAATTAATTAAAAATTCTTCTCCCTGTTTCATCAATCATGGTAAATCAACAAGTCCCGGAGCAATTATAAATGAATTCTCCATCATTATTTGAAGGAACTTGGAAACAGCTAAAAGGTGGTTATAAAAAAAAAAGGCCGTTTGGCCTTCTTATTCACTGGTATATGGCAATAAAGCAATCTGTCTGGCGCGCTTAATCGCGCTGGTAAGCTGCCTTTGGTGGACGGCGCAATTACCGGAGATACGCCGTGGTAAAATTTTACCCCGTTCCGTAATGAACCTTTTTAGTTTGGCCGTTTCTTTATAATCAATGGATTCTACTTTATCTACACAAAAAGAACACACTTTCTTTCTTGGTTTATGCCCTCCGCCTTTGCCGGAAGAATCCCGGTCGCGATCTTTTTCATATTTTGCCATTGGAATTCACCTCCGCCGAAATTCTAAAATGTTAAAATGGAAGATCGTCAAGATTTATACCGCCCAAATCATCGTCGCTATTAACGTTTAAAGTATTATCAACGTTTTGATTTTCTTCACGATTGCGATCCAAAAACTGGACAAAATTGGCGACAACTTCGGCTACCCGTCTTTTCTGCCCGTCTTGGGTTTCGTAATTACGGATTTGCAAACGCCCTTCAATCCCTACCAACCTTCCTTTTTTCAAATAGTTGGCGCAGAGTTCGGCCTGCTTTTGCCAGACCACAATGCGAATGAAATCCGTCTGGCGTTCCCCTTGTTGGTTTGAAGTTGGACGGTCAACCGCCAGATCGAAGTTGGCTACCGCCACTCCGTTTGGAGTATAACGAAGTTCCGGGTCTCTCGTTAACCGACCAATTAATACAATATGGTTCATAACGATCACCTTCGTTATAGCCACTTTGTTAAATCCGAAAATTATAACCCGTTTTAAAAATAACCGTCAACGGTTTAACGGATCATTTTAAAACATAAGATCCAATTTAACAAAGTAGACTTATTCCTCTTTTTTGATTACCAAATGCCGTAACACATCGTCACTGATCTTTAAGAGCCGTTCCAGTTCCTGAGCCACACTGCTGGGCGCTTTAAAGTACATTAATACATAATACCCTTCGATTTTGTCGTTTACTTCATAAGCGAGCTTTCGTTTACCCCAGCGCTCGGTTTTAACGACTTCTCCACCGCCGCTTTTAACGACATCCTCAAATCGGGTTACAACTGCGTCGATACCTTCCTCTTCCAAATCGGCGTTTAAAATATACATCACTTCGTAATCGCGCACCCGAATCACCTCCTCCCTTTGGACTAAACGGCCCCGGCTCTCCGGAGCAGGGAAGTCACTGTAGCATTATACCACTTTCTTGCCATCAAATTCAAGTGGTATTTAAGTTGAAATCGGGAACTTGATCGGATTCATTATTCATTTATCAAATCCGGAAATATCGATTTGATAACTGTTTTGACTGCTTTTTCGAACTTAGGACGCGGCAACATCAATACCCGGCCGCACTTCAGGCATTTAATCCTAAAATCCACTCCGACTCGGAGTACTTCCCAATCAAATCCCCCGCAGGGATGGACCTTGCGCATCCTTACAATATCGCCCACGTAATATTTCATGACACCCATCTCCAGCTTGAATCCTGATTACTCGTTTTTGATCACGGGTATTGCCTCGCTGATAATTCCATTCCTCGGTAGCATATTTATTGGTCACTAACAAATGGGCTAATTCCGTTTCGAATGAGGATAATTCTCCAGGTTCAAAAATTATTCCATACAATGTATTGAAACTTTCGGAAATTTTCAAGGCTAATTCCGATGGCCCCAATCCAACCTCCAGATCTGCCAAAGAAACGATTTTACGCCGAAGCGCTTCGACGAAAGTTTTTAAAGATTCGGTCGGAATATTGAGGACCGCTCCCAGATCCGCCGCTGAAAAATTCAAGAGAATCGATCCGTGTTGCAAAAAAGCTGTTTTTTGCCTCAATTGGGCGCTTCCCATCAGCTTTCTACCGTTGACCGTAATCTCATACCAAGAAGGGGATTCGAAACATGCCCCTGAGTTAGCATATTTGTTAGCCCCTTGATTTATTTCGGCCTTTATCCCTAAGTCTTGGAAAGCATAAGCGAAGGCCTTTGAAATATATAAATACGATTCCATTAAATTATCGGGCAAACCTTCCTTGGTCCCGGCCACTATCGAATAGGTAAGTTCGCGATCATGTAAAACCGCCCGTCCTCCAGTGTTCCGCCTAACCAAACCATAACCTTTCAAATTGAGCCGTTCGATGTCGATTTCACGCTCAATGTTTTGAAAGTAACCAATGGATACGGTTGGCGGAGACCACCCATAAAACCTTAGCGTCGGAGGGCTTTTGCCCTCTAAATAACTGATGAAGATCGCTTCATCAACCGCCATGTTCCAAGCGGGCTCCCCGATCTGGAAATCGAGGACTCTCCAAATCATTATTTTTTACCAATTAAGGCGGCGTAAGCATCCGGGGTCAAAAGTTCGTCAAATTCCTTGGTGTCTACCGGTTCAATAACCGCAATCCAACCCTTCCCATAAGGGTCCTGGTTGACCAGTTCCGGACTATGTTCTAAAGTATCGTTGACCTCCATGACCTCTCCGGATATTGGAGCATAAATCTCGGAAACAGCTTTTACCGACTCAATGGTCGCCATAGCTTCCTTCATTTTAACTTTTTCTCCTACCCCAGGAAGGTCAACGAATACCACATCACCTAATTCTTCTTGGGCATACTCGGTTATTCCCACAACTACCCTTTCACCATCGATTTTAATCCATTCATGTTCCGAAGTGTATTTTAAATCTTTCGGCAACATTTGATTACCTCCCTTTATTAAGCTACTTCGTTGAACTTCCAAAAACACTAATTTCCAATCTCATTCGACGGTCCTTCAGAGTTTCCTTCCTATTATGTTGTTTTCTTTTGGAAATTTGGGAACAAGGCACACGAAATATTCTCCCTTCATATTATAAATTAGTTTTCCTGCCCGGAAAGGGGGGTTTTAGGTGCTTAAAATTCTCGAGAGCCTCTTTAATCCGTATCTCAAAAAAAGAGGGAAGACCGTGATCCTCATCTGGCGTCGAAAAAAGGCTAACATCTAAAAAGACCCATCAATCAACAAAAAGCCATGGTATTAAGCCATGGCTATATTTTATGGTCTTTGATAAATATTTACTCAACATCAATCAAAGAAATTCTTGCTGTTTACAGACAAATTCTCATATTTAAGCGCCGCCTCCAATAACCAACCACCATCAATTATTTCACATTTGGTGAGTAATAATAAAGCTTGCATCCTTACTCCTGCCGATTTGCCAAACAAAGCATGCCTTAAAATTTCAATTTGTTTTTTTTTAGGTCCGGATAAAACTTTTAGCCTATTTACTCCCATTCCACCAACTCCATTAATTGAAGGTTAGCAGCCTTATTAAAATGAAAGACAAATTTTTGATTTTAGAATCCAATGACTCTAAGTGCAGAAATTCCTCTTTTAGTCTAAGATTGACATTTTTTACAGCAAATATACCATGATTGCGGCAGGAATTATTTAGGGAGTTGCAGAACAGTCTTTTATTAATCTTTCTATTAAATTTCGCAAAGGACTAAAAAATGTCTCGATCCAAAAAAGTCCGTCAAGCTAATCCCCTTGCTAAACTTGGCGAATCTATTTTTAGCGGACTATATTATTTGGGTGAATTTGTTGATATTTATCTCAAAAGTCTGATGGCGGTTGTCTCTAAAACAATCTATTGGAAAAACACCATCCTCCAAATGGAACTAATCGGGATCCATTCTTTACCGATTGTCTTAATAATCTCACTCTTCACCGGGATGGTTTTTTCCTTGCAAATCGCTAAGATTTTCGCCACTTTTGGATTGACTAACCAATTAGGGCAAGCACTAACTATGGCCTTCGCCCGTGAATTAGCCCCAGTCTTAACTGGAGTTGTAGTGGCAGGCCGTGTCGGTTCATCGATCGCGGCGGAGATCGGTTCAATGAAAGTTACCGAGCAAGTCGAGGCTTTGGAGACCCTCTCCACTGACCCAATCGACTATCTAGTTGCGCCGCGCATTTTGGCTGCGGGATTAATGCTTCCTATCTTAGTAATCTTCGCCGATTTAATCGGAATTGTCGGCGGAATCGTCGTAGCCGTTTATTACGCCAGTATCCCTCCGGCTGATTTTGCGGACGGGATCTTAACTTTCGTAACTTTCTGGGATTTTATCGGCGGTTTGATCAAGGCCTTCTTTTTTGGCTTAATCATTGCCGGGGTCGGAACCTATAAAGGCTTGAACACTGAAAACGGAGCGGTAGGCGTCGGTAAGTCAACCACCGATGCCGTGGTAACGGCGACGATTATTATCTTTATTGCTAATTATTTTTTGTCCATGTTTCTCTATAATTTATAGGAGCGGAAAATGTCCATAATTTCTTTGGTTAATCTCCATTATCAGATTGAAGGACAAGTAATTTTAGAAGATATCAATCTCGAATTCCAAAAAGGCGAAACCTTCGTGATTATGGGACCGAGCGGTTGCGGTAAGAGCACATTGCTCCGGCTAATTATGGGACTAATTAAGCCCACTGCCGGTTGGATTGAAATTGACGGGACCAATACCGCTTTACTTTCAAAAAAGGATTGGCAACTGCTCCGGCGCAAAATGGGAATGGTCTTTCAATCGGCTGCCTTGTTCGATTCAATGACAGTTTATGACAATGTGGCCTTCGGTCTCCGCCGGGATCAAATGGCTGAACCCCTAATCAAGGAACGGGTTTATGAAGTTTTATCCATTGTAGGGCTGGATCGAAGCGTGGCCCAAAAAATGCCTTCCGATCTTAGCGGCGGAATGAAAAAAAGGACCGCTATCGCTAGAGCAATCGCTTTTGAACCGCCAATTCTCCTTTATGATGAACCGACCACAGGTCTAGACCCGATCATCGCCGACACCATCAATGATTTAATTTGCGAACTTCAAAAGCGGCTTGGCATTACTTCCATTGTGGTCACTCATGATATTATCAGCGCCCTGAAGGTCGCTGATCGTGTTGGATTGCTTGATGAGGCAAAATTAGTTGAGGTAAAAGAAAGGGCTGACTTAAAACACGCTGAACACCCTCTAATGAAAGAATTTTTAAAAAATTTCCAGTTGGTCGTTTAGGCCCTAACGAGTAGGAGGATCCCGATGCAACTCAATAGTCCTGAAACCAAAGTGGGACTTTTTTCTTTGACCGCTCTTTTTATATTATTCGGTATCTTTTATTGGTTGAATGGTTCTAATCTCTTCCAAAGAGGCTATGAATTGGAAGCCGTTTTTGAACGAATCGAAGATCTACGCCCGGGAGCGCCTGTCAAATTGCAAGGCGTCGATGTTGGCAGAATCAGCCGGGTCTATTTTGAAGACTATCAAGTCATAGTAGTCATGCGCATTCGCCCTCAGTATACCATCCCCCGTAACACCAGAGCGGTAATCGCCAGTGCCGGGGTTGTCGGCGACAAATATCTGGATCTTATCAGAGTTAAATCCGGAGAAACCGAAGTACCGGGCAACCGGATTAAAGGCCAAAGCCCTTATTCCATGGACCAATTTTTTGAGACTGCCTCTGGAGTAATCGACTCGATCAGAGAGATTGCCGACTCAGTCAAACTATTGATTAATGAGCAATCGATTAACTATTTAAACAACTCCATCGCCAGAATCGATCGGATCACCGCCAATCTTGACAAGTTATCCGGCGGCCCTGAAATCCAACAATTAATTCAGAATCTGACACTGGCCGCTTCGGAATTGGCCCAAGCCAGTATCACCGCTAACCGCTTTTTGACGCAGATCGATGCTAACGGAAATACTGCTTCCGAACTCCAAAGGACCCTGGCTAATGTGGAAAAAATAGCCGAGAACCTGGACAAATTCACCGCAATGATGGCAGATAACAGTCCCGAGGTAGAATTGTTGCTTCAGGATGCCCGGCAAACTTTACAAAGTATCAATAAAGCTGTGGAAAATATCAACCATGCCCTTGAAGGGTTGAACTCCGACGAAGGGGACCCGTCCCAAACCAAACAAAACCTTAAGGCCGTCCTTGACGCAGCGGGTAAATTAGCTAAATACGCGAGCGCTTTAGAAGATTTCAAGATTGAAAATAATGTCGGTGCCGGTCATCAAGATGAAACGGGGTTGATTGTCAATTACCGGATGGATGTGAATTTAAATAAAAAGAATAAGTTACTAATTGGAGTAGAGGATATCGGGTCTGAAAACTTAACTTCTTTTCAATGGGGAGTCGCAGCCCCCAATACCTTCGGCCGGTTTGGCCTATACCGTAACGAAGTCGGCCTGGGACTCGATTATCTCCCCACCTCAAAGTTATCTTTCGGCGTCGATCTGTGGGATACCAAATCCGCTAATGTCGGTCTTTCATCGGCTTATCGTTTCAACGACGCTTGGTCGGTGAAATTTTCGGCTTCAAAAAATATCGAAACTACCGCCCAGAGTTGGACGGTAGAATGCTGGCGTAAGTTTTAACTTTTTCTTTCACCTTTTAAATGGTTGACGGGCTTTTTCCAATTCCCGGCTTAATATTGGAACTACCATCGTTAAGCCGGTAATTTTTAAGCATTCACCGATTAACATTAATGGCAAACCCGGTAAAATTACGGCCAAAACAGCTAACTTAGACCCGAATAGAAAACTGGCGCAAGGAATATATCCGAAGCCAAACAAATAGATGATGGCTATCCCAACCAGTGACGCGATGATCACATTGACGAAATCCCGTTTAAACCATTTTCGATAGTAAAGAAAACCCGCAACATAAGCGGCAGGGATGAACCCCAGTAAAAATCCAAAAGTCGGCTTGATCAGGTAACCGATGCCGCCGCCACCTGAAAAAACCGGAAAACCGATTAACCCCATTAAAAGATACAATGCCGGAGCCAACCAGCCTCTCCTGGGCCCTAGTAACAAGCCACTCAAAATCACCGCCAGTGTCTGCATGGTAACAGGGATTGGCCCAATTGCCAGGCTCAACCGGGCGCTGATCACGATTAAAGCGATCATCAATGAACTTAACACCAACTCAAATATTCTCTCTCCCGTACTCATTTTTCTACTTCTCACCTTCCGGTTCCGTATTTCGCATAATTTCTCCGGCATAAACATGGACCATTTCTCCGGACGGCTCTTTAATCCAGAGGCTACCGTCATAATCTAGGTCAATTGCTTCTCCGCTCAAAGTCCGGTTATAACCTTGATTGATCCGGACCGTCTTACCCAAAGTCGCCGAATGTAACTTGGCATAACTAATGATCTCCGCGAGACCGTTAGCTGATAAAGCATGATAATTCTCTTCAAAAATCCTTAAAAACTCTTGTAAAATCGACCTCCGGGACAACTCGGAGCCTTTAATCATCCGCAGCGAAATGGCTAATTCCCTCAATTCTTCGGGAAAGTCGGCTTCCTGATGATTGACGTTCAATCCCAACCCGATAATCAAATAATTAACCAAATCAGCCTCTCCGTTAACTTCAGCTAAAATTCCCGCCATTTTCCGGCCGTTAAAAACCAAATCATTAGGCCATTTTATCAATGCCTGAATTCCGGTAACGTCTTTAATAGCTTTAGCCATGCTAACTGCCGTAAGTATAGTCATACCTGCCAGTTCGGCGGAGTTGATCTTCGGCCTTAAAATTACGCTAAACCAAAGTCCCTTACCCGGAGCTGAAGCCCAGCTGCGCCCGAGGCGCCCCCTGCCTTGAGTTTGAGCTTCGGTCAACACTAAGGTTCCTTCGGCCGCTCCCTCCGCAGCCAATCGCTTGGCCCACCGGTTCGTGGAGTCGACTTCAGTTTGGAAAAAAATCTCCCTCCCAAACTGTTGGGTAGTTAAACCCTCTATGATCTCAAAAGGATGCAAATCGGGCGTTTTTAATAAACGATATCCCTTTCGGGATGAAGACTCGATCTCATATCCCATCTCCCGCAACTGGTTGATTTGTTTCCAAATTGCCGCCCTGGTAATCCCGGAAAGTTCCGCCAAGGTTTCGCCCGAGACATAGCTGCCGGAATATTCTTTTAAAATGCTGATTACTTTCTCCAACATCACACTCACCGCCGTTCAAAGTATACGCTATGTTTAATTAATTGTCAACCTATATTCTTTTTTTGGTTTACAATTATCCTTCCTCTAATAAAAAAGCGACCCAAGAGGTCGCTGTTTCAAGGTCTGATTTTCCCTTCCCGCCAATGTTTACGGCAAAGGGAGATATAGCTTTCATTCCCACCGATTTGAATCTGTTCTCCTTTATAAACCGGTTTCCCGTTCAAAAGTCTGGTATTCATAGTCGCTTTTTTCCCGCACCAACAAATCGTCTTCAGTTCCTCAATGCTATCGGCGAAGGAAAGCAAGGCTTCACTTCCGGGGAAGAGGTCCCCTTTGAAATCGGTCCGCAATCCATAAGCGATTACCGGAATGTTTAGATCGTCGACGATACTGCAAAGCTGTAACACTTGATCTCTGGAGAGAAACTGGGCTTCATCGATAATGACGCAATTAACCTCTTTATCTTTTAAAAGGTCTAAGAGATTTGTATTTTGGTTAATTTCTTCCGCATCACTCTCCAGCCCGATCCGGGACTTAATCTTCCCAATACCGTATCTATTGTCAATCGCCGGTTTAAGTAATAAAACCTTCTGTCCCCGTTCCTCATAGTTATATTTGACTTGTAACAGTTGGGTCGTTTTCCCCGCATTCATCGCCGCATATCTGAAATAGAGTTTGGCCATTAAGTAATCACCCGTTGCGTTGCCTTGATATGATATTTATAGCATTAAAATTCTTTGGAGATCTCAAATTCAGCGGCTTCCACCAATCCGCCCAGGGGAGGGTGGGGTTTGCGGATTCGGACCGTAAGTCGCTTTAAAATATATTTCTCCGCCAACCTTTTTAAAATAGCCGCTCCGATTCCCTCGATCAGTTTAAATTGTTTAGCTTCCACTATCTCTTTTACCAAGTCGTAGACTTCGGCATAATTAATGGTCTGCCTTAAGTCATCTTGAGAGCAGGCATTGGATAGATCAGTGATCAGCTCCACATCCACCGCGATCTGTTGGCCTAATTTTCGTTCTTCGTCGTACACGCCATGATATCCATAAAAGATCATATTGCGCAATGTCAATTTGGTAAAGTTCATAGTACCTCCCCACCTGTTAACGCCCATCTAATTTTACCCCATTTAGGCAAATCTGTGAAGAATATTTGTAATTGTCTTAAAGATTGACAAATCTCATATCCAAAAGTAAAATAAGGATAAACTTATACTGGAACGAATCAAAAGTTAGGATGATCACTATGGATACTCCTGCCTTAGTTCAGGAAATCAATAGACTGCGCCAGCAAAAAGAAGCCATTATTTTAGCTCATAACTACCAAAACGATGAGGTTCAGGATTTAGCGGACGTGGTTGGCGATTCTTTAGCTTTGAGCCAAACCGCCGCCAAGTTTAAAGCTAAAGTAATCGTCTTTTGCGGAGTTCACTTTATGGCGGAAAGCGCCGCTATTCTTTCACCGGAGAAAACCGTTCTTTTCCCGGCGGAGAATGCCGGATGTCCCATGGCCGACATGGCCGAAGCCTCCGAAGTCCTTAAATGGCGTGAACGATACCCCAAAGCCGCGGTGGTGGCCTATGTCAACACTTCAGCCGCAGTCAAGGCTGTCAGCGACTATTGCTGTACCTCCGCCAACGCTGTCAAGCTAGTTAAAAATATCCCCGAGTCGGAGATTATTTTTCTCCCCGACCAAAATTTAGGCAGCTATGTAGCGCGCCAAGTTCCTGAAAAAATCATTCACCTCTGGCCTGGTTATTGTGTCACTCATCATCAAGTCACCCCTGAAGAAGTAAAGACGGTTAAAGAACTACACCCGGATGCCTTAATCTTGACCCATCCCGAGTGCCGTCCGGAAGTAACCGCCCTGGCTGATTTTATCGGTAGCACCTCCCAAATCATTCAATTTGTAAAATCCTCGACCGCCCAAAAATTTATTATCGGGACGGAAATGGGAATTATCCATGGACTTCAAAAAGAGAACCCCGGTAAAACTTTTTACTTGTTAAGCAAAGGGCTGGTTTGCCCGAATATGAAGCAAACCACCGTCGCTAAAGTATTAAAGTCCCTGCAAACTATGAAACCGGTAGTCCAAGTCCCGCCCGAGATCCGAATTAAAGCGGAACAAGCGCTCAACCGGATGCTGGAGTTCGCATAAAAAGGTGGCAGACTAATGTTAACAAATTTCCCAGCCGCTCCGCCTCCACTAACTGATCAAGCGCCCTTTCTGGTCATTGGCAGCGGAATCGCCGGCTTATATACAGCCCTTGAGCTGAGCCAGGCCGGCCCGGTCATTTTGATAACAAAATCAGTGATTCTTGAAAGCAACACTACTTATGCCCAAGGTGGCATCGCTGCCGCTATCAGCGTTCATGACTCACCGGAACTACACTATGAGGATACCATGATGGCCGGAGCCGGCTTATGCGCTTCAGAAGCGGTTCTAACTCTCGTTCACGAAGGCCCGGGCCGGGTTAAACACTTAATCGACTTGGGAGTCCCTTTTGACCGCACCGAACAAAATGAAATCGCTTTAACCCGCGAGGCGGCCCATAGTCGGCGTCGAATTCTCCACGCAGATGGAGATGCAACCGGCCGTGAAATCTCCCGCAGTTTAATAGCGAAAGTACAAGCAGTCAATAATATTCGGATTTTCGAAAACCACTATGTTTTGGCTTTAGTAAAACATCGAGGAAAATGTTCCGGTGTGATTACGATCCACAACGGGCAATATCAATTTTTTCTAGCTTCGGCAGTGATCCTCTCCACCGGAGGATTCGGCCAAATTTACGGCAAAACCACCAATCCCAAAATTGCCACCGGCGACGGCATGGCTTTAGCTTTCCATGCCGGGGCGGTTTTAAGAGACATGGAGTTTGTCCAGTTTCATCCTACTGCCCTCTACCTCCCTCCAGCGCCGCCCTTTTTGATTTCGGAATCGGTTCGTGGCGAAGGGGCTATTCTCCTCAATCATAAAGGCGTCCGCTTTATGCCTAGTTACCACCGCTTGGCGGAGTTGGCGCCTCGGGACATAGTCGCCCGGTCGATCTTTACCGAGCTCGAGAAGAACGGCGGTGAATGCGTCTTTCTGGATTTATCCAAGATTGACCCTGCAACCATTAAGGGACGCTTCCCCAATATTTATCATAAATGTTACTCCTACGGCCTTGACATAACCGCCAATCCGATCCCAGTCGCCCCGGCGGCCCACTATGTTATGGGCGGAATCGCCACCGACCTCCTGGGAAGGACCAATTTGCCCGGTCTTTACGCCGCCGGTGAAGTAGCAAACACCGGAGTCCATGGGGCCAACCGTTTGGCGAGTAATTCATTGTTGGAAGGCTTAGTTTTCGGAGGCAGGATCGCCGACCACCTGAAAGAGCTTCCAGTAGATCTGCCTAATCCTACCGACCAATTTCAGATTTGCTATCCGGAGCTTTATACCGATTATGCATCGGTTGAGTCCGATTTGGAAAAACTCCATCAAATTACCGGACATTATTTAGGAATTATCCGCGATCAGGAGGGTTTAACCAAAGCCGTCGAATTACTGGATCTTAAACCCCGAGCAAATTCCAGCTTCGAGTTGGACCCGGCCTACTTTGAGCTTCAAAATATGTATCTTGTGGCCAAACTAATCGCTAAAGCCGCTCTCTATAGGACTGAAAGTCGCGGCGGTCATTACCGTTCCGACTTTCCTAAACCTGAAGCCAAATGGCGTAAACACATCGAGTTTTGCGGCGTCAAGATGGAGGTGAAAGAATGAATCCTTTTGCGATTAAAGATATCGTTAGACGCGCCTTAGAAGAGGACCTTGGGTCCGGAGACATTACCTCGGATTCTATTTTACAGGAAAATTTCACTACTGAGGCCGTGTTTTTGGCCAAAGCCACCGGAGTCATCGCTGGCTTGCCGGTAGTTTCCGAAGTTTGGCGCCAAATAGACCCCGAACTTATCTTTACTCCTTTAGTCAAGGAAGGAGCTACCGTCTCATCCGGTGTTGAAATCGCCAAGGTTAGAGGTCCGGTTAAGTCTATTCTGGCCGGGGAAAGAGTGGCGCTTAATTTCTTACAACGCCTTTCCGGAATCGCCACAAAAACCGCACAATTAGTGAAGTTGGTGGAAGGCTGCCAAGTCAAAGTGGTCGACACCAGAAAAACCACACCGGGCCTTAGAATTTTAGAAAAATATGCAGTAGTTCAGGGCGGCGGCCACAACCACCGTTTTAACCTGGCGGATGCCGTGCTGATCAAAGATAACCATATCGCAGCTTGCGGTTCGATTACCGAAGCGGTAAAAAGGGCCCGCCAGGCCATCCCCCATACGATGACCATTGAGGTGGAGGTTGAAAACGAACAGCAAGTTCGCGAGGCCATCGACGCCAAAGCCGATATTATTATGCTTGATAACATGTCCCCGGTCCAAATGGCGGCGATGGTGAAGTTAATCAACGGAAGGGCAATAGTCGAAGCTTCCGGAAACATCAACGAGTCAACCATCAAAGAAGTCGCCGCCACCGGAGTCGATATCATCTCCAGCGGCGCTATTACCCATTCGGTTAAGGCGTTGGATATCAGTCTGGAGCTTCGTTGAATGTAATTTGTCTCAACCTTTGTTTAAGTTATAAAGCTAACTGCTAACTGTAATCGATCTTTTGGACAATTCTACTCTAAAAAATGCTTATTACCGTGCTCGTAATCGTAATCGGAAAACGATTGAGTAAAGGGTTGTGACAACAAAAAGAATTACTATTACGAGCACCGCTTCGCTGATCACTAACGAATAATACTCATTTTCATCCTTCAACGTGCCCCGGTGGGCCGGGGTGGGCGATTATTTTGAAACGATTCACATCTATTTAATGTTGTGAATCGCTTTTTTAATTTCGTTAACTATTACCAACTGAGTCTCCCGGTCAAGAGTCGGCCAGATCGGTAAGGAGAGCACCTCGCCGGCCAATTTTTCCGCTTGCTTCAACTCCGGAGAAGTACGGTCATAAACCGGCAGCCGGTGTACGGGCACTGGATAGTAAAGCATCGTGGCGATTCCCGCCTGATCCAAATGTTGCTTTACTTGGTCCCGCTTCCGGTTCAATATTCGAATCGTATATTGATGATAGACATGCTTAACTGCAGGATCTTCCTTTGGAGTAATCACTTCCGGAACCCCCGCGAGCAGTTCGTTGTATGTGGCGGCAACCTTTCTCCGCTGCTCATTCCACTCTTCAATATGCGGTAGTTTAACACGGAGGATCGCCGCTTGGAACTCATCCAACCGAGAGTTATATCCTAAAGTTTCATTATAGTAAGTCCGTTTACAACCATGGTTCCTCAGCATTCGAGCCGCTTCCGCCAGGCGATCATCATTAGTGGCGATAATTCCGCCATCACCATATGCCCCCAGATTCTTTGAAGGATAAAAAGAAAAACAGCCGGCGTCTCCGAAGGAGCCGAGTTTTTTCCCTTGGTATTCACCGCCGAAAGCCTGAGCCACATCCTCGATAACCTTTAAATTATATTTTTGGGCTAAAGTCATGATTCGTCCCATATCGGCTCCCTGTCCATATAAATGAACAGGTAGGATCGCCTTAGTCTTGGGGGTAATCGCTTTTTCGATCAAATCGACATCGATATTAAACGTATCAGGATTAATGTCCACAAAAACCGGGATCGCTCCGCTTAGGCTGATCGCTTCAGCGGTGGCGTAAAAAGTAAATGGAGAAGTTATCACTTCATCGCCGGGCTTAATCCCGTCCGCCCGTAACCCGATGATTAAAGCATCCGTTCCAGAATTGACCGCTATTGAATGTTTCGTCCCTAAATACTTTGCGATCTCCTCTTCTAAAGCTTTGACATTGGGTCCCATAATAAACTGGGTCGAACGAAGCACTCCTTGAATGGCGCGATTCAATTCTTCCCATAACGAATCGACCTCCGGATGAAGATCTAACATTGGAATAGGCATGCTGAAATTCCTCCTCTAAACCTTTTCGAATCTTAATCTGAATGTGAATTGGGCGATTACCACGAATGACTTTTACCTTTTGAGCCTTTATTACTCCGATACGCCTAAATCTTATGGGGCAGATTTTTTGAGCCGTTGCGACGCTTCTTCCAATAATTTGATCACAGCCATGCCGCTAGGCCCGTCGGAAATGGGAGGCTTTCTTTCTTTCACACAGGTTATAAAATGCTCCATCTCCCGGACCAATGGAGTTCCGTCTCCTTTATAGACCAACTCCGCCCCATGATCCCAGATGGATAAGTCTAATTTATTGATCCCATTATGATATAATGTTACAGTCTGTTCCAATTCGTTATAAACCAGCATCCCTTTGGTTCCGGTAATTGTCAGTTGACGGTGTTTTTTCGGCCATAGCCATGAAATATGTAAGTGGGCTTGAAGATGATCATTTATTATCAGATGGAGATAAATATCATCCTCAATATTCGGCCTCAGCCTGCTTTGACCGATGATCTGACTTACTCTTGGATTCATCCCCGTAAGATAAGAAATTACCGCCAAATCATGCACGCCCAAATCCCAGAGAACATTCTCAGTCTCCCTAGCCCTGCCCAATCCTAATCGTTCCAGGTGGATACCGCTTACCTCGCCCAAAAGCCCGGCATCCAAACGCTCTTTTATCCATTGCACTGCCGGTTGGTATAGCAATAAATGTCCCACCATCAATATTTTCTTTGCTTGTTCGGACAAAATAACCAGTTCTTCTGCTTCCGCCTTGGATAAGGTCATCGGCTTTTCGATGAAAACATCCTTTCCTGCCGCCAGCGATTTTTTGGCGATCTGATAATGGCTGGGGACAGGAGTAGCGATCACAACTGCAGTTATGTTCGAGTTCAAAACCGTCTGGTAGTCGCTAACGACATGGATCTCCGGGTAACTGGCTTTTATTTCATTACAGACAGCTTCAGAGCTGTCGGCTACTGCTGCCAAAACCCCTAACTGATATAATGTCCTTATGATGTTCTTGCCCCATTTTCCTCCGCCAATCACTGCTATTTTCATCTATTCCAAATCCTTTCTTTTCAAACTTTAAACTTGGAACGATAAATAGACTCAGCTATCAAGTCCAAACATTACTCGGTTGTAAATATTTTAAATACATCTTAATCTTAAATTTATCCGAGCAATAATTCGCCGTTTATATTTAATACCCTACTGTTCAACATAAAAAATGAGAATTTATTTAACAAATAAAAAAGGGAGCTAATTTTAAATTAGATCCCTCTTCGATAATTTTTAATTTC
>DATCLA010000095.1:0-6924 GCA_036564195.1 Bacillota bacterium | reverse complement strand
CTTTTCGTGTGCTACTACCTATAAACGGATCATCAAAATGGGTGAGGCAACCTATTTTACCTCGCACGATTTCATCCTTCAACATTAAATGAACCATGGCCAATTGAAGGTCTCCGGCGCTGCCAGGATATTTAAATGCGTTTTTATAGAATACCAAATTGAAGATTGAGGGAATTGCATAATTACCTTAATAAACCTTTTGGCTACAATATATATCAATATATTGTGAGCCAAAGCTTAAATCAGGAATTATGCAATTCCTTAAATTAATAAAGTACTGTTAACAAGATGGCAATCCCAAACGTTCGTATTGTTCCAACGGCGCATCGCTTTCCTTCATCAGTTTCAGCAGTAATGCAATCATTTTGGCTTCGACTTCCGGATTCTTAATCGGGTGTTGTTGCAACGGGTCGGTTTCCAAATCAAATAAAAGCGTACCAAAGTTGTAGGCACTAAAGTCCAATTCCGGTATACCGAACGATCTGACTTTTAGTACTTTGTATCCTTTAGTAAAAGAAAACGGTCCGACCAGTTCAGCAGTTTTTAATTCTTTCTCACTGAAACGACCGCGCATATGGTTTGGCATCAATGTATAGTTGAATAACGGCTGATTATCCTTAGAAATTGGTGCTCTCATATAAACATAACGACCATCAGTACAGTTAACATGCCCACCATGAATGCCGAAGATTACCGCTTCGTGAACCGGACGATCGGATACGATAGTCTCTCGTAATGACTTACCTTGCATATCTTTAGGGATTGCTAATCCAAAGTAATCCAGCAGTGTCGGTGCCAAATCAATTGTCTGGACTAGGCTTTGCCGTCTTTCCCCTTTGATCTTGCAGCGTGGATCCCAGATGAAAAGCGGAATATGAGCGTTCTCATTATACCATGGTTGGACACATTTAGCCCACCAGTCATGTTCACCAAGTAAGAAGCCATGATCGGTATTAACAATCAGCATCGTGTCTTCCCAGAGGTTATATTCATCCATCACATCCAAAACTTTGCCCAGATTAGCATCACACATGCTGACCAGTGCGGCATATTCGTAGCGTACATGTTTGATTTGTTCGTCAGTCTCATCAACCATTTTGTAATTGGGCCAATCAAAATGTGGCCCTGTATAACGGTGCGGGTAGAGCTTTTTATACTTTTCATGAGTGAAAAAGGGCTCATGCGGGTCAAAAGCTTCGATCTGAAGATACCAATTGTCCTCGCTATAATTGGTTTTGATAAAATCCAGCCCCATTTCGAAAGTCTTGGTCTGGGGATGTTCCGCTTCCGTCCGCATATATTTACGATTGACCCAGTCCTGACGCCATAGGACATTGGCCCGTCCCCCTACATGTTCGGGAATCTCCGGATCTTTAACCTCACCCTTCCAAGGATCCCCTTCCTGCCCTCGGGCGGCCTCCCAGGTATTATATTTAGTGTGGAAGGTGCAACCACCATCTTCAAAGTAATGGTAATGGTCAGTTACCAGGTGAGTATAGATACCATTATTCTTTAAAATCTCGGGCATCGAATCGTCGAACGGCTCTAACGGACTCCAACTGCGGTGAAGAAAATTATAGCGACCGGTATGGATCTCTCTCCGAGCAGGCATGCAAGGCATGCTACCGACATAACAGTTGTCGAAACAAACCGCTTTTTGAGCCAGTCTTTGAAAGTTGGGGGTATGAACCCAATCGCAGCCATAAGGAGCGAGCATGTGACGGTTTAATGAATCAAACATTACCATTATTGCTTTCATAGGTGAAACCTCCTTTAGTTTTTGGAGAAGAATAACTTACCACCATTTAATAAGTTCAGTGACCTCGTTACGGAGCTTTATAAATTCCGGGTTAACAATATTTCGGGGATAAGGTAGTGAATTGACAATTTCCTTTTTAATCTTCGTTGGTTTATTGGTCAGCACCAAAATTCTACCACTTAGATAGACAGCTTCTTCAATATTATGAGTGATAAAAATGACTGTTGTTTTAGTCCGTTCCCAAAGAGATAACAACTCATCTTCAAGCTTGAAGCGAAGTTCGGTATCAAGCTGTCCATACGGCTCATCCATCAGCAATAATTCAGGTTGAGTTGCAAATGCTCTGGCAATGACCACCCGTTGGAGCATACTGGCAGAAAGCTCGTGAGGATAATGAGTGCGAAATTGAGTCAAACCTACTATTTCCAAGACTTCATTAATTCTTGCCATTCGCTCCTTTGTTGGCACTCGTTTTATATCCAAACCGAATCCCACGTTTTGTTCTACATTTAACCAGGGCATCGTAGAATATTCCTGGAATATATAGGCAACGTTATGCTTTTTAAGATCAACCGGTTCATTATCGATCAAAATTTCTCCGGAAGTAATACTATAAAGCTTGGTGAGACTATTTAGAAAAGTAGTTTTACCGCAGCCTGTAGGGCCAACAATACAAAGAAATTCACCTTGCTTCACATCAAATGAGATATCATCAATGACTAATAAATCACCGAACTTCTTGACCAGATTCCGGACTTTTACTTTAACTACTTCATTAGACACAATCCCACCTCATTTCAAATTGGTTTGTCAATGATGTTGGTGATTTCCTGCCTGATCTTTAAAAAGCCTGGACTCGTATAATCTCTTGGACGTGGGAGATCAATCACATATTCAGCTTTAATGCTGGTAGGACAATTTTTAAGGACAATAATCCGATCGGCTAGGTAAATTGCTTCCTCAATATTATTGGTGACAAAGATGATCGTCCTTTTCTCTATTTTCCAAATTCGCTCCAGTTCTTCTTGCATCAGGTATCTGGTTTGAGCATCAAGATGCCCAAAAGGTTCATCCATTAACATGATAATCGGTTCATTACAATATACTCTGGCAATTCCAACCCGCTGTTTCATGCCTCCTGAAAGTTTGATTGGAAAAACATTTTCAAATCCCTGTAAACCTACTAAATTAATGTAATACTGGGCCTTCTTCCTTCTTTCAGCCTTGGCGATACCCCGAACCCGTGGCCCGTATTCAACGTTACCCATGACCGTAAGCCAGGGAAACAAGGCTGTAGTCTGGTAAACCAGCCCACAAATAGGATCCGGTTTGGTAATCAATTTACCATTAATTTTTACGGTCCCGGTTGTTGCCGGTTCCAATCCAGCAATGATTTTTAAGAGAGTTGTCTTTCCACATTGGCCTGGACCAAAAAGAACCAAAAATTCATTACTTTTAGCGTTAAGATTGATACTGTCAATCACTGGGAAACTACCATTTTTCGATTCAAAAATCTTAGAAATGCCTTCACATTCAACCGTGTAATTTAACTCTCCAGCTTGTTCCATTGGCACAGACCCTCCTCAATTCTTCTCATGATGGTTGCCAGGATGAATCCGACAATCCCGATCGACATTATCCCTACCAAAATTTGGGTAGTGTCGTTGATTGACGTTCCGCTAATGATTAGCCAGCCGACTCCCTCGGTTGAACGAATCATCTCTGCCGCGACAACTGCTGCCCAACTACTAGAGATGGCTATTTGGAGACCTGTAAAAATATACGGTATCGAGGATGGAATGACTATTGTGGTAAATACCTGCCAGCTATTTGAACCTAGCATTCTGGATGCGCCCACTAGAACTGGATCTACCGATTTGGCACCGGTATATACATTCATAGTGATGTTGGCAAAACCGGACATAAAGATAATAAAATACTTGGGTGTCTCACCAAGCCCGAACCATAAAACGGCTAATGAAATCCAAGCGATTGGTGGAATTGGTCTGATAATTTCAAACAAGGGACGAACAATCGCTTCGACCTTTTTAAACCAGCCCATTGCCAGTCCCAGGATAATTCCTGATACCGAGGCAATGGTAAAGGCAACCATAACCCGAGATAGACTCCAGAGGATATGACCCCAAAGCATATATGAACCGATTTTGGTATAAAAACTTTGGACAAATTTTTTTAGAACCACAGCAGGCCCCGGTAGTAGTGACCCCAGCTCTGTACCATTTGTGCCGACATGCCATAAAATTAAAAAGGATATAATCGAGACTATAGCAGAAGTAATCGCTTTTGTCCTTTCTCCAATAACCAATTTTTTCACTTTGGTTCACCTCCGCCCACCAATTACCCGGCGTTCAACAATTGTCAAAATAGATGCCAGAAGCGCTCCCACCGCTCCAACAGTGATCATGCCAACGATGATGATATCCGGCCGGTATAGACCACGTGATTGTTGAATCATAAATCCCAATCCTTTGGTGGAAGCCAAAAGCTCCGCAGCAACTAACGCGTTCCAGGATGCGCCCAAGGCCACCCTCAAACCGGTAAATAGCAAAGGTAGTGAGCTAGGGATCGCTATTTTAAACAACAAATCAAGATTACTGGCTCCGAAGGTCTGTCCTACCCACAGGTGAACGGAACGAGTCCTTCTAATACCAGAGTAAGAATTAACGACACAGGGTATGAAGGCTGACAAAAAAATTACCATTGCTTTTGATAACAATCCGATCCCAAAAAAAATAATCATCAATGGAATCCATGCTAATCCCGGAACCGGCCTTAACAAATCAAACAAAGGCGTCACAAACCGGTCAACCGGCTTAAACCAGGCCATGGCTATTCCTAATGGAATCCCTATGACCACTCCAATTAAATATCCTGATAATGCAACTTGAAGGCTGGCTAATAAATGTTGCGGTAGCGTGGCTCCGTCAGGATTGATATCATACATTTTTTGGAAAAAAGTAGTCATTACTCTAACCGGACTTGGCAATGTAGTAGGAGTAGTTAGTTTTAGAATATCAGTTACAATCCACCAGATAACCAGGGCGGTTATAACAGAAAGAACAGATAAAAGCATATATTTAAAATTTCGTTCTCTTTTCAAGTTCGCACCTCATTTCTGGGAGGTTCATTTTTAGGCTAAGGCAGGGTTGGTTTAGTTTGATTCACCCCACCTCAGCTCATCTTTAACTTAACTTACCGGAGGTTTATTTTGAGGACGCCACTTTAACATTAATACCCAGTGCATCTTTAATTAAAGATACATCAAAGGATTTCGGGACGTTGGGCAGGTTTTCCTTAGGAATTTTGCCACCCTTGGAATAAAACTTAGCAATACTGAGCATTGCTGCGCCAAATTTGTATTCCGGCTTGAGCATTTCACTTTGAGTGATATATTTCTGAACTCTAATCTCATCCCACATATCCTTATCAGAATAATTCCGCCCGTTTTCCGCAAAGTACTTCTTGGAATAGTCAAACCGGAGTTGCTTATCGGAAGCAAATAGTTCACTGGCACGGAAATATTGTTTCAAAAATGCTACTATTTCTTTACGACGTTTTTTCAAAACATCATTACGAACAACGATCCCGTCATGCAGTGTTACACCAGTTGCATCCTCAAAGCTTGCTACACATTTATAACCCTTTTCTTCGGCTTTAAACGAAAACGGTCTTGATGCGGCAAGCGCATCCCCTTCCCCGGCAATAAACGCCTGTAAGTCAGTACCAAGATCGATATTAATCATGCTTATATCCGATTCTTTTAGGCCAAATAGTTTAATATAGCAAATTACGTTAAATTGTGAGGATGTCCCCAGTTGTCCCAATACTTTCATACCTTTAATTGTTTCAGCACTGCCGTATACCTCCGGTTTACCTGGTATTTGACCTTTGACAGTTAAAATCTTACTGTTAGGACGGACATAGATTCCCATTCCACTGGAAGTATTGGTTTCTGCCACCCAGGTACATGTCCCGCTTGCTAACGAAAATACCATAGCCAAACCAGAAACGCCCATATCAATTTGTTTAGCAGCCAGTGCTTCATTGATACCGGCGCCGTTGGCAAACATATAGAATTCAACATCTAGTCCGGCTTTTTTAAACCATTTTTGATCAAAAGCATATTTGGCTGGGACATTGCCACCAAACGGCATCATACCAACTTTAAGCTTTTGAGTTTTTTTTGCTCCCAAGCACGCGGAGGAAGCAACTAACAAAACAGCTAAAATAATTAAACTAAACCTTACCTTTTTCATACTGCACCAACCTCTCTTCTTTGTATTTTCAACCAGATATTTAAATTTAATAGTACCGAGTTCCGCTAATTTCCCTCCTTTCTTCTTGTTTGTCCAGTTCTATCGAGATAACGCAAAAACCGCCCCAATTATGAATTGATCCATTCAATATTGGCATAATAGTTCTTTTCACCAGATCGGTCATGTTAACTGTATCCCGTACCATCCCGTTTTGCGAACCATTCAGATAACAATCCTTTTGGTGAGGAGGTTTGTTGTCAATTTCTCCTTCTTTATAAAGAGGTAAGGGCATATCCCCAATTTTAAGCCGTTACTTATAATTTTTGGGCGGATCAAACGGCAGATATGAATGACATTTTTATTTTTTCATTTTCCCTTTTTGAGAATTTAATTAATTTAAACGCTACTGCGTCTATATCGGATTATTAATCCATTTCCTTTATTACTTAAATATAACAACCCTCATTTTTTAATAAATACGGTTTTTCCGCCATTATCAGGCGAAGCGGCTTTTTCAAATGCTTGCTGAGCATCTTTAAACTCAAACCGTCCCGTAACCAGCTTTGTAAAGGATAGCTTATTTTCTAGCATAAAATCGATCATTTCGTAACATTCGGGCAAGGTAAACACCCAAGAAGTCATGAAGACAATTTGTTTCAAAACTAGCTGGCCCATGTCAATCCGCTCACTCATACGATAGGTCCTTGGGCCTTTACCGATCGTAAGTACCCAGGAACCGTTGCCGGCGATCTCAAAACAATCAGCCAAGCCTTCCGGATGTCCCGTAGTATCAAAAATTCGGGCGGGCTGTTTATTGTTCATTCGCGCTTTTAACTGTTCAACCAGTGGAATTCCCTTTTCCGGGCAAAAGGCATTGATACCCTGTTT
>DATCLA010000094.1:0-13204 GCA_036564195.1 Bacillota bacterium | reverse complement strand
GACCAGGTTGGCGCTGGCCCGGATCTTATTGACTGACAACGATATTCTTTTTTTAGATGAACCGACCAACTATCTTGATTGGGCAGCTAACGAATGGTTGGGAAGCTTTTTAAGGGATTACCGCGGAGCGGTTGTCTTAGTCTCACATGATCGGTATTTTCTCGATCAGGTGGTCCAGGGTTTTTATGCGATTGAGCAAGGGAAAGCAACCCGTTTTCGTGGTAATTACACCGCCTTCCGCCAGTATCAGGCCGAACAGTATGAAGCGGCCTTAAAAGCATATTTAAAGCAGGAAAAAGAAATAACCAGAATGGAAAAGTTTGTCCGGGAGGCCCGGGCAACCGAAAAAAGCAAGCGAAAAGCCCATTGTATCGAAAAACGGTTGGATAAGGTTGAACGGCTTGTTAAGCCGGTTCAGGACCGTCGCCAGATTAAACTGGATTTTGAGATGAAGGTTACCAGCGCTAAAAAGGTTTTAGAAGTAGCCGGCATTACTAAGGCGTTTGCAACAAAAACCGTTTTAAACGGGGTTAGTTTTACAGTCTATTCCGGCGATAAAATCGGTTTAATCGGTCCCAATGGGGTTGGCAAAACTACTTTGTTAAAGATTATCTTAGGTCTGGAGCAGCCTGATCAGGGACTGGTCCGTCTGGGTTATCAGGTGGAACCGGGCTATTTTTCCCAGTTGACTTCTGAGAAAGCCATGGAAGGAACTCCCTTCAGTCAGATTATGGAGGCGGCGGACTTAGATAATACTCAGGCTCGGACGATTTTAGGTCGTTTTCTCTTTAGTGGCGATGCGGTTTTTAAACCGGTTTCCGATTTAAGCGGCGGTGAACGGAGACGCTTAGAGCTAATTAAGTTAATGTTGTCAAAGGCCAATTTTTTGGTTATGGACGAACCGACCAACCATTTAGATTTGCCTTCCATTGAGGTAATTGAAACAGCCCTGCAGGAGTTTAACGGGACGCTGCTGGTAGTATCCCATGACCGTTATTTCTTAAACAAGGTAGTCAAGCGTTTCCTGGTCCTGCAGGACGGTCAAATTCATGAATATTCCAGTTATCAACAGTATTTAGACCAACAGAACCTTAACAGTAGTGAGAGATCGACCCCGACAATTGCCAAACCTAAGAACCAGGCACAATTGCACCGGGAATTCAATAAAGAATTGCAACGGCAAATACGGCGCAGACAAAAGGACCTGGAGGAGACGGAGGCGGCCATTGACCAATTGGAGCAGGAACGCTCTGCTTTGCTCGGTGAATTAAATGACCCGGCGGTCCATTCCGATTATCAGCGCAGTCTTGACCTGAGTTTGCGCCTGAGCGAACTGGAAGCGACTTTGGAAAGTTTCTATCAAAAGTGGGAAGCAGCTCAGAAAGCCTTGAGTGATCTCGAAGTCGGTCAAGTTTAACCCCATCCAATATTTACTGAGAGGAACTTCTTTGGTAAAGCAGAATTAACTATATGCAACACCATTATTCCTTAACATTATAGTTTATAGTTTCGTCTACCTGAACTAGGTATCAGTTTTTCTCAAATATAACTTTTTTCGTTACAACGGATGTTGGTCAAATCAGATCAGGGGGTGGAATCATGGTCAATTACGATAGCACCGGAAAGGACCAGGAGCCGGTGGCTTTCAAAGAGATACTGCCATTATTGCCCTTGCGTGGCATGATTGTTTTTCCATATATGGTTGTCCCGCTAGATGTAGGCCGTGATAAGTCAATCAGCGCTTTGGAAGAAGCGATGGTTAATGAAAGGTTGATTGTGCTGGCGGCGCAACGTCAGGCCAAGGTTAATGAGCCGAATCAAGATGAAATTTATAATGTGGGAACTGTGGTTGAAATTAAACAGTTGCTAAAATTGCCGGACGGGACTTTACGGGTGTTAGTGGAAGGGCTGCGCCGGGTACGCATCATCGAATACCTGCAAAGCGAACCCCATTTCCGAGTTAAACTTGAAGAAATGCACGAGATTGAGGAGAAAAACTATGAATCCGAAGCTTTAATGCGGACAACCTTGTTTCAGTTTGAACAATATATCAAATTAAGCAAAAAAATTCCTCCCGAGGTTTTATCATCGGTTACCACAATTGAAGATCCAGGTAGACTGGCAGATATTATTACCTCACACTTAAATTTTAAAGTAGAAGAAAAGCAGGCAATCTTAGAGGCTGTATCGTTGCGGGAACGTTTAGAGCTGCTCTGTGGGTTTTTAGTGAAAGAAATTGAGATCATGGAGATCGAGCGGAAGATTAATGCCCGGGTCCGCAAGCAGATTGAAAAGACTCAAAAAGAATATTATCTGCGCGAACAGATTAAAGCCATTCAGAAAGAATTGGGAGAGACCGATGAACGCACTACGGAAATCGAAGAACTCAACGCGAAAGTCGCTACTTTGGGATTAACGGATGAGGCTTTGGATAAAGTTAACAAAGAAATTGAGCGTCTGGCAAAAATGCCTCCTTTATCCGCTGAAGCCACTGTAGTCCGTAATTACTTGGACTGGGTCATTTCACTGCCTTGGAATGTTGAAACCGAGGATCGGCTGGATGTGAAAACAGCCGAAATGATTTTAAATGAAGACCATTACGGTTTGGAAAAGGTTAAGGAAAGGATCTTGGAATATCTGGCGGTCTGTCAGTTAACTAAAGAGTTGAAAGGTCCGATCCTCTGCTTAATCGGCCCTCCGGGAGTCGGTAAAACCTCCCTGGCGAAATCGGTGGCCCGGGCCTTAAACCGTAAATTTGTCCGCTTCTCTTTGGGCGGAGTGCGGGATGAAGCTGAAATTCGCGGTCATCGCCGCACCTATGTCGGTGCCTTGCCGGGTAAGATTATTCAAAGCCTTAAACAGGCCGGCGCCAAAAACCCAGTCATCCTGTTGGATGAGATTGATAAGATGAGTGCCGATTTTCGCGGTGACCCGGCTTCGGCTTTATTGGAAGTATTGGATCCGGAACAAAACTGTAACTTTGGCGATCATTACCTGGAACTCACTTTTGATCTTTCGAAGGTCTTATTTATCACTACCGCCAATACCTATCACCGGATTCCCCGGCCCTTACTGGATCGGATGGAGATTATCGAAATTTCCGGTTACACTGAGGAAGAAAAACTGGAAATTGCAAAACGGCACTTATTGCCAAAGCAAGCCAAGGAGCACGGATTAACTGAACAAACTCTGGTGGTACCGGATACTACGCTTCAACAAGTGATCAGTAACTACACCCGTGAATCCGGAGTCCGAAACCTGGAAAGACAGCTGGCAACAATTTGTCGTAAATCTGCTCTTGAATTGGTGCAGAGTTCGAAAAAGTCAATCCGGGTGAATAGAAATAACCTGCGGAAATTTTTAGGAATTCCCCGGTACCGTCATAATCTCGCCGAGACTGAAGATCAGGTGGGAGTAGTAGCCGGTTTGGCCTGGACCGAAGTGGGTGGCGATATTTTGTTGGTTGAAGTAACTTTGGTGAAGGGAAAAGGCCAGTTAATTCTCACCGGAAAACTGGGAGAAGTAATGCGGGAGTCAGCCCAGGCGGCTTTCAGTTATATCCGTTCCCGTGCGTCCGAGTTTGACATTGATGAAAGTGCCTTTGAGCGATATGATATTCATATTCATGTTCCGGAAGGGGCTATTCCTAAAGATGGGCCTTCAGCGGGAATCACCATGGCCACGGCAATCATTTCCGCATTGACCAATCAGCCGGTCCGTAAAGATGTGGCAATGACCGGCGAAATTACGCTGCGGGGCCGGATTTTGCCCATTGGCGGTTTAAAAGAGAAAATCCTGGCCGCCCATAGAGCCGGAATCACCACGGTTTTAATACCGAAGGAAAACGAGAAAGACTTGGAAGAAATTCCAACCAATATTGCCCACAAACTCAGAATCAGGTTAGTGGAGACGATGGACGAAGTTTGGCATGAAGCCTTAATAACAAAGATCAAAGCGATTTCAGTCAGCTAATAGTGGGGGATTACCCCCTTTTTTATTTTAGAGGAATTTGGCGTCCGAAATCGAATAGGCGAATAGTTAATACTAAAGCTGACTGATTAAAGGTCAACCTAACCTTGGAGGAAAGAAGGATTAACCCCCGTGAATGAACGAACGCTTCGCGTTTTGGAATTTCCGAAAATTATTGCTAAAGTACAAGACTTTACCAGTTCCGGCTATGGGAAGGAGTTAGCCGGGCAGTTGGTGCCGTTGACGGATCCAGTTCAAATCCGGGAAGCGCAGCAGATTACTTCGGAAGCTGTCCGGCTCTTGACTGAAAACGACAATATCCCCTTGGGAGGGATCTTTGATATCCGCAAGACCCTGAAACGGGTAGCCATCGGCGGCACGCTTTCACCGCGGGAGTTATTGGAGGTTGGCGCTACGCTCCGGGCAGCCCGGCTTATGAAAGAGTTTTTATGGCAACAGCGTGACCAAGTTACTCTGTTGAGCGACTGGGGCCGGCAGTTGGGCAGTTACCCGACATTGGAACGGGAATTAGCGCGTTGTATCGGGGAACAGGGTGAAGTTTTAGATGGAGCCAGTGCTAAACTGCATACCTTACGCTCCCGGATGCTGACTTATCAGAACCGGATCCGTGAGAAATTGAACTCGATTGTGCACGACAGTGAAAATGTTAAGTATTTGCAGGATTTAATCGTAACATTGCGTAAGGAACGCTATGTAATCCCGGTCAAGCAGGAATACCGTTCCTTGTTTCCCGGAATTGTGCATGACCAGTCATCCAGCGGCGCAACTTTGTTTATTGAACCCATGGCGGTGGTAGAGTTAAATAACCAACTGACGTTACTTGAGTCTCAGGAGGAAGAAGAAGTCAACCGGATTCTGGCGGAATTATCCAGTAAAATTCGAGCAGTCTATGACACATTACAAATTTCGCTGACGGTGTTAGCCCGGTTAGATTTAGCCTTCGCCAAGGGACGGTATAGTCTGGAGCTTTCCGCCACGGAGCCGGAATTAAACACTTTCGGGTATATTAAATTGCATCAGGCTCGCCACCCTCTGATTTCCGGCAAAGTAGTCCCTATTAGTCTGGAATTGGGAAAAAACTATGATACCCTGGTGATTACCGGTCCGAATACCGGCGGTAAGACGGTTACTTTGAAAACCGTCGGTTTGTTGACTTTAATGGCCCAATCCGGTTTGCATATTCCGGCTTCCAGCGGATCGCAAATCGCTATTTTTAAAGAAGTCTTTTGTGACATCGGCGATGAACAAAGTATCGAACAGAGTTTGTCGACTTTTTCGTCACATTTGACTCATATTGTCAAAATCCTGGCTGCTGCCAGCGGCCCGGATTGTCTGGTTTTGTTAGATGAGTTGGGAGCCGGGACCGATCCTGGGGAGGGGGCAGCTTTAGCAATGAGTATTTTGACCCACTTGCACCAATTGGGAGTCCGGACGGTAGCCACCACTCATTACAGTGAACTGAAGGCATTTGCCTATAACACCCCAGGGATTGAAAATGCCTCCGTGGAATTTGACATCGAAACTTTAAGGCCGACCTATAATTTATTAATCGGGCTTCCCGGCAGCAGCCAGGCTTTTGAAATTGCTTTAAAATTAGGAATGCCGGAATTTCTAATTCAGCGTGCCCGGGAATTTATTTCAGCTGATACTGCAAAGGTTGAAACGATCCTAAGAGAGATTGAACACGACCGGCGGAAAGCCCGGGAAGACCGACGGATTAGCGAGGAAGCCCGGATTAAAGGTGAAGCCCTTAAAAATAGCTATGAAGCGGAATTGGCTAAGTTGAAAGAGAAAAAAGCAGAATATTTGCGGCAGGCTAAGGCCGAAGCCAGAGAGATTCTGGCCGCCGCTCGGCGCGACAGTGAAAATCTATTACGGCAAATTCGGGAAGCTTCAAAAGAAGAATTGACCGCCATTGTCAATGAAGCCCGCCAGCGGCTCAGCGCTGACTTGGACAAGTTAGCGGAAGAACCCCCACCCAAATTTCGGTCGCAACCGGTTCCTGCTCCCAGCCAACTACACCCTGGCAGCAGGGTCCGGGCAGTTTCATTAAACCAGACCGGTACGGTTTTGGAGGTGGCTAACGAAACAGTAGTAGTGCAATTGGGTATTTTAAAGGCAACCCTCCCGCTGGAAGAGATTGAGCTGTTACACGAAGCTAAAGTAGATGTTCCGTCCCCTTTGCATAAAACCGGAATCTCCGGCTTGGATACAGCCATCAATATTGGTACCGAAATCAGTCTGCGCGGGATGACGGTTGATGAAGCTTTATATCAATTGGAAAAATATCTGGACCGGGCAGTTTTGGCCGGGTTGTCCCATTTTCGGGTAATTCATGGCAAAGGTACCGGAGCACTGCGTCAGGCGGTGCAAAAATATTTAAAAGGCCATCCGGCGGTAAAGTCGTTTGCTTTTGCGGAACAAAATGAAGGCGGAGTAGGAGCTACCATAGTCGAATTGAAGAAATAACCTTAAATTAAACACCCCCCTGGTCCGGTAAGACGAGGGGGGTGAACTTTACCTTCTTTGATGCACCGTGCAGGGTTGGGTAGGTTCTTCACCTTCAGTAAAGATTTCACTGACGGTCATTGATTCCGGGCAGTTTTCCGTAGCCAGCATCCCGCTTTCAGTGCAGATTTTAACCATAATCTTGCGCCGGCGACGCTCTTGAGGCATCACCGTGGCTCTTTCCTTAAATTCGGGGGAACCGAATCCTTCATTGCTCTGGCTTTTATTACTGTCAGTTTCATGATAATGGTCATTCAGGAAACTGTTGGGATCAAACATCTCCTGATGTTCCACACAGTAATCGGTTGGTTCAGTACCGGACAAAAAGACTTCATACCGGATATCGGGACAATTGGGAGTGGCCAGTTGGCCCGTTTGGGAACAAATTTCAACATTGGTCACTACGCCTTCGGGAGGAATAAAATCTGAAGGTGGGGTTTTCGACAGCGCTTTACGCATAAAAATACTCCAAATCCGGGCTGCCCGACCGCTGCCTACCACTGCCCCTCCCAGTCTCACGGGGATCCGTTGCGAATCATTGCCAATCCAGACGCAGGCTAGTAAATCGGGGGTATATCCGATAAACCAAGCATTAGTATTATCACTGGTGGTTCCGGTTTTTCCGGCCGCCGGGCGGTCAATCATTGCCGCTTGTCCGGAGCCGCGCATAATTACCCCCCGCAGCATATCGGTGACAATATAAGCGGTTTCCGCTGAAATGGCAATAGTCTTGCTGGGCCGTTTTTCATAAAGAACATTTCCGTCCGCATCCCGGACGCTCAAGATTCCAAAGGGTTCAACTTTAATTCCCTGATTGGCTAAGGGAGTGTAGGCGGCGGCAATTTCCAGCGGAGTAACGCCTTTGGTCACACCGCCTAAAGCTAAGGCCGAATAGTTAAGATCGTTAGCCCTGCCGCTGGTGACCAGGTTACGGATTCCCATTTTACGGGCATACTCCATCACTTTGCTGGGACCTAGATCGTCCACCAACTTCACGGCGATGGTATTAACAGAGTTTTCCAAAGCTTGCCGCAGCGTAATCGGCCCCCGGAAGATCCGGTCGTAGTTTTGGGGTTTCCACTCACCGTTTGCTGAGGCATAAACTACTTCTTCATCAACTACAATGGAGTTTGGTGTATACTTGCGGCTATCGATGGCCGCTGTATAAACGAAAGGTTTAATAGTCGATCCGGGTTGGCGGTACGCCATAACCGCCCGGTTTAATTGCGTATTGGAAAAGTCGCGCCCGCCAACCATCGCTTTAATATAACCGTTGGTTGGATCGATGGCAACTAGGGCGATTTGGGGCTGAATTACGCCGTGCGCGTCGGGTTTGCCTCCGGTTAAAGTGGCAACCGCCTCTTCTGCTGCTTCCTGAGCCAGAGAATCGATAGTGGTGTATATTTTGTATCCGCCGGTATATAAGGCTTCTTCATCAATATCAATCGCCTTTTTAAGCTGTTGCATTATATAAGCGATAAAATAAGCCGCTTTTTTCCGGGAAGCAGATAACGGAATTACATCCAATGGTTTTGCGCTGTAGGTGCTCAATTGTTCCGCAGTGATGGTGCCGTGTCGCGCTAGTTTTTCCAAAACAATATTGCGGCGTTTCAAGGCTAATTCCGGGTGTTCATAAGGAGAATAATTGTTCGGACTTTGCGGCAGGCCGACAAGTAAGGCAATTTGGTGGATGTCCAACTGGGAAACGCTTTTACCGAAATATAATTTGGAGGCAGCTTCAATCCCATAAGCGCCGTGGCCAAGATAAATCTGGTTTAAATACCTGGCGAGAATCTCCGCTTTGGTATAACGCCTTTCGATATTGATGGCTAAGAAAATTTCTTTGATTTTACGGGTAAAGGTTTTTCTGTGCGATAAAAGCACATTACGGGCCAGCTGTTGGGTGATGGTGCTGGCCCCTTGATCAACTTTGCCTTTGATGATGTTCGCCACTGTTGCCCGGGCGATGGAGCGGAGGTCTACGCCGAAATGGTTATAAAACCTTTCATCTTCAACATTAACGATGGCCTTTTTAACCAGTTCGGGAATGGCTTCGTAAGGTATATCTACCCGGTTTTCTACATAAATTTTGGATAATTCCTTTTTATTAACATCATAAAAAATGGTAGCTTGTTTAGCGCTGGGTAACAAATCAAAATTACGCGTACTGGCGAACATAACGACACAAAATACTCCCAATAAAGCACCAGTAATGATAGCAACAATAATTGCAATTTTTGCATATAATTTGGAATAAGACACTTTACGGCGACGACGTCGTTTTTTACTGGGCATAAAAGTACCTCCTGCGTTTTGAAACATGATGGTTAAAACTAAGCGCCTAAAATGTATGAAGATGATCGCTGGTCATGTAATTAAATAACCAACATCACTTAATTGCTTTTTTAATTATACCATAAAGGGAAAAATTACTGAAAGGAAATACGTAGTATTTTCCCCAGAGTGACCGAGAAAACATAGAATATTTAGAAATTATTAACAAATGTCGGCGCTCTTAATTGATTTATAATTAAAATCTCACATAGTACGAAAAAACAAATTGAGGATGGCATTGAAATACGATGAGATATAAGTTGAGAAAACGAAATTTCCAGCTAAAAATGGCACCACAGCACCGCCGGATTTTTTCCGGGAGTTTATGGTTTCTTATAATCAGTATAATTATAGTATCCGGTTTTTATCTTGTCGATTTTAAAATTCGCCCCACGCTTCGCTATTTAGCTGCAGCCAAAGCCAAACAAGTGGCCACGCGGGCAATCAGTGAGGCGATAAATCTGAACATTGCCCCCAACATTAAATATCAAAATATCATCAATGTGACCTTTGACAAGCAAGGTAAAGTCGCATTTATGCAACCGAATACCGGGGCAATCAACCGGATCTCAGCCCAAGCAACCCTGGCCGTGCAAAACCGGATCAAAAATCTTTCCAAGCAAGTGATTAAGATCCCGCTCGGCCAAATCTTCGGGTTAAAAATGTTATCCGGTTTCGGCCCGAATTTACCGGTCCGGGTTTTCTCCATCGGGATTGTGGAAAGTGCTATTAATGACAGCTTTGACGTTGCCGGGATCAATCAGATTCGGCACCGGATTTATATTAAAATTAAAGCCATTGTTAAGATGGTGGTTCCTTTAGTCCATCAAGAGGTACAAGTGTCATCCAGTATTTTGTTAACGGAAGCGATTGTAATGGGGCAGGTACCCAATATCTATGTTAACAGCGGTGGCTTGATTATCCCCGGAGATTCCCAAAAATAATTTTTGGAGGGCAAAACCGTTTTTTGTGGAATAATAAGGTCTAAAGTTTAAATTTAAGCTTAATCATATCAAAACGGAGGATACCATAATGAATCTTAATTGGATGGAAGTTCGGAAGGAAGCGGTCCGGATTTTAAGTGATTTAATCCGGATTAAGACGGTAAATCCACCCGGAAACGAAAGTGAGGCTGCTTTATATTTGCAGCAGTTATTAAATGAAGCCGGAATCGAAGCCACTATTTATGCTTCAGCTTCAAACCGAGGTAATTTGGTAGCCACTTTAAAAGGGAGCGGCCGGGCCCGGCCGCTGATCCTCCTGTCTCATCTGGATGTAGTGGCTGCTAATCCCTTGCAATGGAGTCACCCGCCTTTCGCAGCCGAGGTAGCCGACGGCTATGTTTGGGGCCGGGGGGCCTTGGACATGAAAGGCATGTTGACAATGGAGTTAATGGCTTTGCTGCTTTATAAACGCAGTGGCCAAATTCCGGAGCGGGATTTGATTCTGGTGGCGGCAGCGGATGAGGAGGCCGGTAGCAGATTCGGTATGGAATGGCTGCTGGAGCAGGATATTCCGGAAATTAAAGCGGCGGAGTATGTGATTAATGAAGGCGGAGAAGGGGGGATCTGGCATGACTGCCCCTATTTTTCCTGTCAAAATGGTGAAAAAGGAATCTTATGGCTGAAATTAACAGTTAAAGGTACTGCCGGGCATGCCTCAATGCCGGCCAAAGATAATGCCATCGACCGAATGGCAGCCGTCCTTAATCGGCTCAAACGGCATAAACAATTAATGCAGTTGTGCCAGACCAGCCGGGGTTTTTTGACGGCGTTAGCACGTAAACGGGGGCTGCATTTACCGGAGGATGCGGCGGCGGCCGATTACAGTCTGAGAATGTTTGCCAGCCGCCATTTCCGTGAAAACCGGTCGGTTCAGGCGATGTTGTATAACACAGTTACCCCCACGATCATCCGGGCCGGAACAAAAACTAATGTACTGCCGGAAACCTGTGAACTGACCCTGGATTGTCGCTTGGTTCCCGGCCAGACTCCGGAAGAGTTTTTAACGGAATTGAAAGGAATTATCAATGACAACGAGATTGAGTATGAGGTGCTTCAGGCAGCCGCTCCTACCGAGTCAGCCTTAAATACCACCCTATATAAGGAGATGGAGCAGGCAGTACAGAAGATTATGCCGGAGGCAATGCTGGTTCCGTATTTGTCGCCCGGCGGAACCGATTCCCGCTATTTCCGTCAGCGTGGCATCACTGCTTACGGTTTTATGCCGGTAATTATTAACGAGACAGAACTCCAACGGATGCATGGCATTGATGAACGGCTTTCCCTGGACAATTTGGAATTGGGTACGAAAATCCTTTACGAAGTCGTCCAAAGGGTCGCTGCTAATTGTCAGTGAGTTTAATAATAAACAGATGGGAAGTAAGACCAATGTCTAATTATAGGATTGGTAAGTATCTATTATTACTTTGTAGCTTGATGCTGGTCATTTCCTTCGGTTCCAATGCCGAAATTAACACTGTGGCGATTGATGAAACCAAATTGGGAAAATGGGGTTTTATTAATACCCGGGGTGAAGTGGTAATCGATTTTCAATATTATAACGTTTTTGCATTTTCCCAAGGCCTAGCGGCGGTGCAGCCAAAACGTGGCGGTTTGTGGGGCTTCATCGACCGGACCGGTAAAATGGTAATCAAACCGCAATTTCTTGATGCTTATAAGTTTTCGGAAGGGCTGGCGGCAGTGACAGTTAAAGGTCAGTATGGTTACGGTTTCATTAATAAAAACGGGGAATTTGTGATTAAACCCCGATTTTACCGTCCCTCGGCCTTCTCCGAAGGATTGGCGGTAATGCATACCGCCAACCATAAATGCGGTTATATTGATAAAAGCGGCCGGGTAGTGATTAAACCCCGCTTTGAAGATGCCGGGGAGTTTAGCCAGGGACTGGCTCCGGTTAAATTGGGAGGGAAATGGGGTTATATTAATAAAAACGGAAATTTTGAGATTCCGCCACAGTTCGACCAGTTTTTAGATTTTTCGGAGGGGTTGATGCCGGTAAAAATTGGTGCTAAAACCAGTTTCATAGACCGTTCCTTTAAACCGGTATTCGACACAACTTTTGAAGACGCCAAACGTTTTTCGCAAGGAATGGCTGCGGTGAAAGTCAACTCCAAGTGGGGGTTTATCAATCGAAAGGGAGAATGGCTGATTCCACCGCAATTTGATGATACTAAATACTTTGCCGACGGATTGGCACCGGTAACCATCAACAACCTGGTAATCTATGAGAAATGAGGGGCGGAAAAGGGGAGAAAGGGCGGAAATACCTTAACTGTTTCAAATTACAAATCGCCCGGTCCGGTCGGATTTGTTTCGGTCTTTAAATTAAAAGGATGTCGTGTTGGAAGTCCTTAAGATCGTTCCGTCCCGTTCGATCGGGCCGGAAACCGTTGCCTGGTTCAAGGGGATGGAGTCATTTTGGACCATGCCGCGGCAGCCGGTTTTAAAACTGAAAGCTTACCAACGGTATTGCCTGATGGCGGTTTTGACACTCATCCGAATTACTGCATTTAATCCGGGACAATCCCTAACTCCGGTTAAAATTGCGATTTGTTTGCTCCTAACGCCTGCCTCCAATTCAACTAAAATCTCCTAATAGCGGCACTTGTCTTAAACCAACCATTGCTATGGTCAAAATTAATTTGTTTGGCGATAAAAGGATAATGGCTAAAATTAAAGTATATTTATGATGAAGTGGTTATAGGCTTTTTTCACCGTTTTTTGTTAAGATTGCTTGCTGCCTATTTCAGCAGTTGTTAATTATTCCGCTGAGTTGTTGATAGTGACAACTAAAGGTTTTGAACGGAGGTTAATATAATGTTAAAGGATTTAGTATTGAAAAACCGTAGCTATCGCCGTTTTTATCAGGATGAGCCACTGCCGCGGCACCAATTGGAAGCTTTGATTGAATTGGCCCGGTTGTCTCCTTCCGCAGCCAACCGGCAACCTTTAAAATATATTATTAGTAATACTCCGGAACTGAATGCAATCATCTTTGACTGTCTTTCCTGGGCAGGCTATCTCCATGATTGGCCGGGGCCGCAAGAAGGGGAACGGCCGTCGGCTTATATAATTATTCTCAACGATACTGTCATCGGGCCGTCCGGTTGCGATCACGGCATTGCCGCCCAAAACATTATGCTGGGAGCGGTAGAGCAAGGTTGGGGCGGCTGTATAATTGGTTCCGTCAAGTCGGAGCAGTTAGCGACGGCACTGGCACTCCCCGCCCAGTTTAAGATCCTGTTGGTGCTGGCATTGGGTAAACCTAAGGAAACCGTAGTAGTGGAACCGGTTGATTCCAGCGGTAACATTGAGTACTGGCGGGATGCCGATAATATCCATCATGTACC
>DATCLA010000093.1:0-3082 GCA_036564195.1 Bacillota bacterium | reverse complement strand
GGGGAGGAACGATGCTAAAAGAAGGAGAGGTAAGAATACCCTCAGGGTGCGCCATAGCCGGGATCTTTTCCCGAGACGGCAAGCGCATGAGCGGTGAAGCGATTATTAAATCCATCGCGGTCATGCATGATCGTTCCAATGGCTTAGGCGGAGGTTTCGCCGGTTATGGGATCTACCCGGAATATAAAGAGTTCTATGCTTTTCATATTTTTTACGATAATCCGGAAGCCAAGGAAAGGTGCGAGCTCTATCTGGATCAAAATTTTGATGTGATTAATTTATCCAAAATCCCAACGCGAAAGACCGGCGGGATTACTAATAAACCGTTAATTTGGCGTTATTTTGTTAATCCCCTGCCCACCAAACTTGCCGATAGTCAGTTGCAGGAGAGCGAATATGTGGTCCACCAGGTGATGCGGATTAATAGGGAAATTGACGGGGCCTATGTATTCTCCAGCGGTAAAAATATGGGAGCTTTTAAGGCAGTCGGTTTCCCGGAAGACGTCGGCCGGTTCTACTGCCTGGACGAGTATGAGGGCTACTGCTGGACCGCTCATGGCCGTTATCCCACCAATACTCCGGGATGGTGGGGCGGCGCCCATCCTTTTGCAATGCTGGATTACTCGGTGGTTCACAATGGGGAAATATCGTCTTATGATGCTAATCGCCGCTATATCGAGATGTTTGGTTACAAATGTAGCCTCTTAACCGATACGGAAGTCATCACTTACATTATCGACTATTTAAACCGTAAACAAGGACTGACTTTGGAGGAAATAGCCAGTGTGATTGCAGCCCCATTCTGGTCGACGATTGAACGCAAACCGCCGCAAGAAAGGGAACAGCTGATTTACCTCCGGAACGTCTTTTCCAGTCTGCTGATTACCGGTCCTTTCTCCATTCTGCTGGGGTTTGATGGAGGGATGATGGCCTTAAACGATCGGCTCAAACTTCGTTCCCTGGTAATGGCGGAGAAAGGGGAGCTGGTCTATGCCGCCAGCGAAGAATGCGCCATTAGAATTATTGAACCCAACCCGGACCGGATTTGGTTGCCCCAAGGGGGCGAGCCGGTCATCGTCAGATTAAATAGGAGTGAACATTAATGGCGATTAATTTCTTATATCCCGAATATGAAGTGGTCCGCAATTATGACAGATGTATCAATTGCCGAGCTTGCGAAAGGCAATGTGCCAATCAGGTGCACCGTTGGGATCAAGACCTGAATAAAATGGTCAGCAATGACGCCGAGTGTGTCAACTGCCACCGTTGTGTCGCTTTATGCCCAACCAGGGCGCTCAAGATTGTCAAGACGGACCATACTTTTAAAATCAATTCCAACTGGACCGGTCAGGTTATTACCGATATTTATCGTCAGGCCGGCAGTGGCGGCGTGCTCCTGTCTTCAATGGGCAATCCGCTGGAATTTCCCGTTTATTTTGATAAAATGCTAATCAACGCCTCCCAGGTTACCAACCCTTCCATCGATCCGTTGCGGGAACCAATGGAAACAAAAGTCTTTCTCGGTAAGAAACCCCGCCAAGTCCGGCGCGACGCTGCAGGCAATTTAATTAATAACCTCCAACCCCAGTTGGAGCTCTCCGTACCGGTGATGTTCTCGGCGATGTCCTATGGTTCGATCAGTTATAATGCCCATGAAAGTCTGGCCCGGGCCGCCGAGGAACTGGGAATTTTCTATAATACCGGAGAAGGCGGATTACATGAAGATTTCTACAAATGGGGCAAATCCACCATTGTCCAAGTGGCTTCCGGACGTTTCGGAGTGCATAAGGATTACCTGGAAGCAGGCGCGGCAATTGAAATTAAGATGGGACAGGGAGCGAAACCGGGGATCGGCGGTCATCTTCCCGGCGAAAAAATTGTCGGAGACATCTCCCAGGTGCGGATGATTCCGGAAGGTTCCGATGCGATTTCCCCTGCTCCCCACCATGATATTTATTCCATCGAGGACTTGCGGCAGTTGGTCGATTCTTTAAAAGAAGCGACCAATTACCGGAAACCGGTTATTGTCAAAATAGCAGCAGTGCACAATGTAGCCGCCATTGCCAGCGGAATTGCCCGCAGCGGCGCGGATATTATCGCGATTGACGGTTTCCGGGGCGGTACCGGTTCAGCGCCTACCAGGATTCGGGACAATGTCGGCATCCCAATCGAGCTGGCTCTGGCCAGCGTCGATCAGAGGCTGCGGGACGAAGGCATTCGCAATGAGGTAGCGATTGTCGTTGGCGGAAGTATTCGAAGCAGTGCCGATATTATCAAAGCCATCGCCCTTGGTGCTGATGCCGTCTATATTGCCACTGCGGCTTTGCTGGCTTTGGGATGTCATCTCTGCCGCTCCTGCGGAACCGGTAAATGTAATTGGGGAATAGCCACGCAACGTCCGGAACTGGTTAAACGCTTAAACCCGGATGTCGGGTACCGGCGTTTAGTAAATCTGGTAAGAGCTTGGCAGCATGAGATTAAGGAGATGATGGGCGGCATGGGAATTAACTCCATCGAGGCTCTTAAGGGTAACCGGTTGATGCTCCGCGGGGTGGGTTTAAACGAAAAAGAACTGGCCATCCTGGGGATCAAACATGCCGGCGAATAATCCGGGGATAGGAAGGTTCAGCGCTGATGAAAAGAATCTATGTTAACGAAAAATGGTGTTTGGGATGTCATCTCTGTGAATACTATTGCGCTTTTGCCAACTCGGGCCAGGCTGATATGGTCAAAGCCCTAAAAGATCTGGAAATTAACCCGAGAATAAAAGTCGAAGAAAAAAACGGTATCAGTTTTGCCGTCTCGTGCCGTCATTGTGAGGAGCCGCTCTGTGTGAAAAGCTGTATCAGCGGCGCCTTATCCATCCAAAACGGAATCATTAGGGTTGAGCGGGAAAGATGCGTCAGTTGTTACACTTGCATCTTATCCTGTCCCTATGGGGCCATCATGCCCGCAGCGGACGGAGTAATTCAAAAATGCGAACTTTGCACGCAGCACGGTAACGGACAGCCGGTCTGCGTTCAGGGCTGCCCCAACCAAGCAATCCTATTTGAAGAGAGGGAACAGGGATGAATTATGTAAT